>JBFFZT010000380.1:0-3059 GCA_041568535.1 Burkholderiales bacterium
AGGCGCGCAAGGTGCGCAAGCCCGAGCGGCGCCGCCGCGTCGAGCACCGCGCGCGCCGCGAGCGCGCTCGGCGGCCCGCCGTGCTGGTGCTCGGGGCTCCAGGGGCCGCGCGTGAGTTCGGTCGCGCGCCAGCGCCCCTCGCCCGCGCGCACGAAGGCACTCTCGGCCATCAGCGCTCGAGCTTCAATTCCAGCACCCAGGTCGAGATCACCTTGTCCTGGTCGAGCATGGCGCCGTGCACCGAGTAGTGCTTCGCGTCTTCCTGCTGCATGCACTCGAAGCCGCGGTAGCGCTGGGTGGCGCTGGCGTAGAACGAGAGGATGGCGTCGCCGGCGAGCACGAACCGTCCGTTGAGCGAGCCGATGGCGGGATTCTCCCCGGACCAGTGCGTGGACTGCGCGCCGGCCGAGAACGGCACCACCTCGGTGCGGTTGCGGTGCTCCTGCGGCGGATTGGATTTCACGCGCATCACGCTCTCGCTCACCCAGCGCCCGGTCTCGTGGCGCACGCGCAGCTCCCCTTCGACCGCGGTCGCGGTGCCGCCGCCGTCGCGGTATTCGCCCGCGGCGCGCCACGCGCCCTCGCGAAACAGGAACGAGTGCGCCATCAGCCGTGCACCGCGACGCTGTCCTTGGGCGCCTGCGCGCGCGCGTCCATGGTGTAGTCGCGCACCACGCCGGCGATGCGCAGGCGGTAGCCGGCGAAGATCCCGGCGCGGCCCTTCTTCTGCGCCTCGCGGTGCAGCTGCACGTTGCGCCACTTGCGCACTGAGGCCTCGTCCTTCCAGAACTGCAGCGAGACGAACTTGCCGGGCGAAGTGATGCTCTCGAAGCGCTCGAGCGAGATGAAGCCCTCGGCCTTTTCCAGCTCGGGCTTGAGCTGCTCGACGAGCTGCATGTACTCCGGGAAGCGCCCGGCGGCCGGGGTGAACTCGAAGATGACGGCGATCATGGCTCCTCCGTGGCGCCCACTATACTTCCCGCCCGTGGAACCCCGCCACTTCGCGCACTGGCCGAGCGGCATGCCGCGCAGCCTGTCGCCGCCGACCCTCCGGCTGCACGACCTGCTCGAGCGCGCGGCGTCGCGGTTTCCCGACAAGCCGGCGACCGTGTTCCAGGGCGCTGCGCTCAGTTACCGCGAGCTCGCAGCGCGCGCCGCGGCGCTCGCCGGCCACCTGCAGCACGGCTGCGGCGTGGCCAGGGGCGAGCGCGTGCTCGTCGACCTGCAGAATGGCCCCGACTTCATCACCGCGCTGTTCGGCATCCTGCGCGCCGACGCGGTGGCGGTGCCGGTGAGCCCGGCCAACGTGGCCACCGAGCTGCAGCACTACCTCGCAGACAGCGGCGCGAAGGTCGCCATTGCCGAGCGCGAGGTGGCGGCACGCTTTTCCGGGCTGCCGCTCGAGCAGCTCATCGTAATGGAGGACTGGCGCCCCGGCGGCAAGGCGCCGGGGACGTCGTCCTCGACACCCGATGATCTTTGCCTCATGCCCTACACCTCGGGCAGCACCGGGCACCCGAAGGGCTGCATGCACACGCACGCCACCTGCCTGCACAACATCGCCGGCTCGGCGCTGTGGAAGCACGTCACCGCAGACGCGGTCGCGCTCGCCACGGCGCCGTTCTTCCACGTCACCGGCCTGGTCCACAGCTTCCTCGCCACGGTGTACGCGGGCGGCACGATCGTCATCCAGCGGCGCTGGGATCCGCTCGCGGCCGCCGAGCTCGTCGAGCGCCACCGCTGCACGCACTGGGACAACGTGCCGACCATGGTCGTCGATCTGCTTTCGCATCCGGGCGCGCTCCAGCACGACGTCAGCTCGCTCACCTGGATCTTCGGCGGCGGCTCGTCGATGCCCGAGGCGATCGCGCAGAAGCTGTTCGAGCTCTGCGGCGTGCGCTACATCGAGGGCTACGGCATGACCGAGACCATCTCGCAGACGCACATCAACCCGCCGCAGAACCCGAAGCAGCAGTGCCTCGGCATTCCCACCTTCGATACCGAGTCGCTGGTGGTCGATCCCGAGACCTTCAGGGTGCTCGGCCCCGGCGCGCCGGGCGAGATCGTGGTGCGCGGCCCGCAGCTGCTGCGAGGATACTGGGGCAAGGAAAAGGAGTTCCGTGCGTCCTGGGTCGACATCGAAGGCCGGCCGTTCTTTCGCACCGGCGACCTGGGGCGCACCGACGAGGACGGCTACTTCTACATCTCGGACCGGCTGAAGCGCATGATCAACGCCGCCGGCTACAAGGTGTGGCCGGCGGAGGTGGAGGCCGCGATGTACCAGCATCCGGCGATCAAGGAATGCTGCGTGATCGCCGCGCCCGACGCGCGCCGCGGCGAGACGGTCAAGGCCGTCGTGGTGCTCAAGCCCGGCGCCGCGGCGAGCGCCGAGGAGATCCTCGACTGGGCGCGCGGCCGCATGGCGGCCTACAAGGCGCCGCGCCAGCTCGCGTTCGCCGACGCGCTGCCGCGCACCAGCTCGGGCAAGCTCATGTGGCGCGCGCTCCAGGACGCCGAGTTCAAATAGCAAATAGGGACAGACCCCATTTTTCTCAAAGAGCAAATAGGGACAGACCCCATTTTTCTCAAATGAGAAAAATGGGGTCTGTCCCTATTTAGGCTAAGCCGCCGCGCCTTTTGCCTTCATCGCCCGCCAGACCTTCTCCGGCGTGATCGGGATGTCGATGTGCGTCACGCCGAGGTGGTGGAGCGCATCGACCACGGCGTTGGCGATGGCGGGCGGCGCGCCCACGGTCGCGGACTCGCCCACGCCCTTAGCGCCCAGCGGGTGGTGCGGCGAAGGCGTGACGGTGTGGTCAGTTTCCCAGGCCGGCGACTCGAGCGAAGTCGGCACCAGGTAATCGATGAAGCTGCCGCCGGTGATGTTGCCCTCGTCGTCGTAGCTGATCTCCTCGTAGAGCGCCGGCGCGAGGCCCTGGTTCAGGCCGCCGTGGATCTGGCCCTGCACGATCATCGGGTTGATGATGTTGCCGCAGTCATCCACCGCGACGAAGCGGCGCACCTTGACCACGCCCGTGCCCGGGTCGATGTCCACCACG
>JBFFZT010000381.1:0-3054 GCA_041568535.1 Burkholderiales bacterium
ATAGTGCCACCGTGGCGCCCAGTCGAGCGCCAGGTTCTGCAGCACCAGCACCGGCGTGCCCGCGGCAATCTCGCGCAGCAGCGCCTCGAGCTGCGGCGCCATCTCGTAGGCAACGAGTCCCTGGCGTCGGGTCGCGGCAAGCATCTCGGCCTGGAACGAGCCCTGGCGCGCCGGGACGTACACCTGCGGCACCAGCACGGCCGGCGTCACCTCGCGCCCCGCGTGCTGCAGCACCGCGGCGAGCGATGCCGGGCCGCACTGATAGTCCTCCTGGGGATGGAACGGCACCGACGTGATCTCTGCCGCCGCGGGCAGGCCGGCCGGCGGCTGCGCGACGAGGGCGGAAACCTGCGGCGCGGCGCAGCCGGCGAGCAGCAGGGCCGCAGAAACGAAAACCCCCGCCGCAGCGGGGGTTGCGTGCCGCCCCATGGAAGCGCTCAGCGCACGGAGCGCGTGAACGGGAAGATCTTGGTGTAGCCCATGATGTCGGTGAACAGCAGCACCAGGAACACCACCAGCGCCACGCCGAGGACGTCGCCGCCCGCCGGCAGCTCGTCGATCTGCGCGGCGAGGCGCGCCGCCTCCTCGTCGGACAGCGCCGCGACGCGCGCCTGCGCCTGCGCCGGGTCCACGCCGTACGCCTGCAGCTGCGCGCGCACCTCGCTGCGCTCGAGCAATCCGGCCAGGCGCTCCTGCTGCGTGCCGGCAACCAGCGCTTCGCTGCTTACAATCCCGGCGTGCGCGGGCAGGACGAGCCCCGTGCTCCCCAGGCAAACGATCACGATGCCGGCGACCATGCGACGAAAACGGCTCATCATTTTTCAACTCTCCGTTGGGTGTTGCGGATGCAAAAAGGGTAGTCCCCGCCCGCCATCAGCGTCAACCTTTCCCTGTCGGCGCGGCCCGACAGGCGCGCATGCGCCATGAGCGATACGCGCGCGCTGGAAGTGCTGCGCTTCTGGTTCGACGAGCACTCCAAGGATTGGTTCGTGAAGCGTCCGGATCTGGATGCCGAGATCCGGCGCCGCTTCCACGCCTTGTACCTCGAAGCCGTCTCGGGCGCGCTGGACGGCTGGCTCGAGGAGCCGCGCGCATGCCTGGCGCGGGTGATCCTGCTCGACCAGTTTTCGCGCAACATGTTTCGCGGCGACGCCCGTGCCTTCGCCAGCGACGCGCTGGCGCGCGCCGCGGCGCGCGTGATCCTCGAGCGCGGCTGGGACAAGGCGATGACGCAGTCCGAGCAGCTCCTCGCGTATCTGCCTTTCGAGCACAGCGAGTCGCTCGAAGACCAGGAGCTGTCGTGCGAGCTGATGAAGGGGTTCGAGCCGGAGCAGTATCGCTACGCTCTGCGGCACCGCGAGATCATCCAGCGCTTCGGGCGGTTCCCGCACCGTAACGACATCCTCGGCCGGCAAAGCACGCCGGCCGAGATCGAGTTTCTCAAGCAGCCCGGATCAGGCTTCTGAGTCCGTGATCGCGCCCTTGGAGGCCGTGCTCACGAGCTTCATGTACTTCGCGAGCAAGCCGCGCGTGTAGCGCGGCTTGGGCGCCCTCCACTTCTTGCGGCGCTTGGCCAGCTCCTTCGCCGGCACGTTCAGCTGGATCAGGTGCTTCTTCGCGTCGATGGTGACCGAGTCGCCTTCCTTCACCAGCGCGATGTTGCCGCCCACGTAGGCCTCCGGCGCGACGTGGCCGACCACCATGCCCCAGGTCCCGCCCGAGAATCGACCGTCCGTAAGCAGCCCGACCGAATCGCCCAAGCCCTGTCCAATCAAGGCGGAAGTGGGCGCTAACATTTCCTGCATTCCGGGCCCGCCCTTGGGACCCTCGTAGCGGATCACGACCACGTCTCCGGCCTTGATTCTCTTCGCCATGATCGCCTTCATGCAGTCCGGCTCGGAATCGAAGACGCGCGCGGGCCCGGTGATCGAGGTCTTCTTCAATCCGGTGATCTTGGCGACGCAGCCCTCGGGGGCAAGGTTGCCCTTGAGGATGGCGAGGTGGCCTTCCTTGTACAGGGGCTTGGACCAGGGCCGGATCACGTCCTGGTCGGCGCGCGGCTCGGCCGGCACGTCCTTCAGCATCTCGGCCATCGTCTTGCCGTGGATGGTCATGCACTCGCCGTGCAGCACGCCGTGCTCGAGCAGGATCTTCAGCACCTGCGGCACGCCGCCGGCGCGATGGAAGTCCACGGCGACGTAGCGCCCCGACGGCTTCATGTCGCACAGCACCGGGACCTTGCGCCGCACGCGCTCGAAGTCGTCGATGGTCCATTTCACGCCCGCGGCCGAGGCGATCGCCAGGTAGTGCAGCACGGCGTTGGTCGAGCCACCCGTGGCCATCACCAGCGCGATCGCGTTCTCGATCGACTTGCGCGTGATGATGTCCCGCGACCTGAGATTGTTCTTCACCGCCTGGACCAGCACGCGCGCCGATTCGGCGGCGCTGTCGGCCTTCTCGCGGTCGGGCGAGGCGAGCTGCGAGGAGCCGAGCAGGCTCATGCCGAGCGCCTCGAACGAGGAGCTCATGGTGTTGGCGGTGAACATGCCGCCGCAGGCGCCGACCGACGGGCAGGCGTTCTTCTCGATGCCGACGAAATCCTCTTCGGCCATGCGCCCGGCCGAGAACGCGCCCACCGCCTCGAACGCCGAGACGATGGTGAGGTCCTGCCCTTTCCACTTGCCCGGCTTGATGGTGCCGGCGTAGACGTAGATGCTCGGCACGTTCATGCGCGCGAGCGCCATCATGCCGCCCGGCATGTTCTTGTCGCAGCCGCCGACGACGAGCGCGCCGTCCATGGCCTGGCCGTTGACCGAGGTCTCGATCGCGTCGGCGATCACCTCGCGCGACACGAGCGAGTACTTCATCGCCTCGGTGCCCATGCCGATGCCGTCGGTGACGGTCGGCACGCCGAACACCTGCGGCTTCGCGCCCGCGGCCTCGAGCGCCGCCATGGCGCTGTCCACCAGCGGCTGGATGCCGGCGTTGCAGGGGTTCATGGTGGAGTGGCCGTTGGCCACGCCGACGATCGGCTTGTCGAAATCTCCGTCCTTG
>JBFFZT010000382.1:0-3053 GCA_041568535.1 Burkholderiales bacterium
ACCTGAACGTCGGCATCGGCATGATGATCGGGTTCGTTGCCGTCTGCCTGTACGTGCTGACGCTGGTGCGGCGCATGTTCGACGCCGTTGCGCGCGCCGAGGCAGCCAACCTGGCCAAGCGCCGCTTCATCTCCGTCGTCAGCCACGAGCTGCGCACGCCGCTGAACGCCATTATCGGCATGGCGGACCTGATGCGCGACACGACGCTGTCACGCGAGCAGGCGGACATGCTGCAAACCCTGCGCGGGTCCGGCCAGGTGATGCTGGGGCTGGTCGAGGACGTTCTCGACTTTTCCAAGATCGAGGCGGGCAAGCTGGTGCTGGAGCGCATGGACTTCGACCTGCACGCGCTCGTCAACAGCACCAGCCGTATCCTGCAGGCCCAGGCGCGGGCGAAGAACGTCGATTTCGTCGTTTCGATCATGCCGGAAGTGCCGCCGGCGCTGCGTGGCGACGCCCACCACCTGCGCCAGGTACTGATCAATCTGGCGAGCAACGCGGTCAAGTTCACCGAGCGTGGCAGTGTCACGGTCCATGTATCGCTGCAGCACGAATCCGAGACGGCGGTGCGGCTCAAGTTCTCGGTGCGCGACACGGGCGTGGGCATCGCGCCCGAGGCGCAGCAGCGCATTTTCGAGAGCTTCACGCAGGCGGATCAGTCCACCACGCGGCGCTTCGGCGGCACCGGCCTGGGCACCACCATTGCCAAGCAGCTGGTCGAGCTGATGGGCGGGCGTATCGGCCTGGAGAGTTCGGTCGGCCTGGGAAGCACGTTCTGGTTCGAGATCGGGTTTGAGAAGCAGCCGGAGCGCGCGAGCCCCCTGGCGGGCGAGCTGGCGCTCGCGCGCGTGCTGCTGGTCGGTTTCCCTGCCGAGCAGGCGCAGCCGGTCGAGCAAGCGCTCGCAAGCTGGGGCGCGACGGCGGTGCGTGCCGCCAGCGTCGACGAAGGCGCGGACCGCCTGGTGGCCGACATCGCGCTGGCAAAGCCCTACCATAGCGTGCTCCTTTATTCGGAGCGCGGCGACGTGGAGCTGGCGCGGCGCCTGCGCCACGCGGCGCCGGAACCCACGCCGCCCGTGGTTCTGGCGGCGCCGCGCGAGGCCGACGCACAACGCTTCGCGGCGCTGTCGGCCGGATTCAACGCGGTGCTCGAGCTGCCGGCCGAGAAGCGCCAGTTCTTCAACGTGCTGCACTCGATCTCGTCGACGGAAGAGGTCGGCGAAGGCGTGCTGCGCCTTCAGGACTACGCGCGGCGCGAGCAGGGCGCCAAGCGGCTGCAGGTGCTGGTGGCCGACGACAACGCCACCAACCGCGAGGTGCTCGGCAAGATCCTCGAGCGCGCGGGCCACGACGTGACACGCGTCGCCGACGGCGACCTCGCGCTCGACGCGCTGGAGGCTGGCCGCTACGACATCGTGCTGCTCGATCGCAACATGCCCGGGTTGAGCGGCCTGGAAACCCTGCAGGCGATCCGGCTCATGACGCGCGGCCGGGAGCGGCTGCCGGTGATCATCCTGTCCGCCGACGTCACCATCGAAGCGAAGCGCGAGTGCCTGGATGCCGGCGCGGATAGTTTCATTCCCAAGCCGGTGGACGCGGTGCGCCTGCTCGAAGAGCTGCGCAACCTGACCGCGGGCAAGTCGCAGGAGGCGGCGCGCGTTGCACCGGCGGCAGCCGCGGCAGCGTCAACAGGCAGCGAAGTGGTGAGCATCGAGACATTGACGCACCTTGAAGAGCTGGGCTCGACACCCGATTTTCTGGAGCGACTGGTGGGCGTATTCGTCGCCGACAGTCTGTCGCTGCTGGCGAAGATGGAGGCTTCGGTTGCAGCACGAAATTTCGGCGAGTTCCGGGCGCACCTGCACGCCATGAAAGGCTCCGCCGCGAGTATTGGCACCGACCGGCTGACGTGGCTGTGCTCGAAGCTTGGCAAGTACTCCGACGCCGAGCTGCGGTTGCAATCGTCGTCCCTGGTTCGCTCGCTGAACGAGGAGTTCGCGCAGGGGCGCGCGGCCCTCGAGCGCTACGTACTGGAAAAGCGCAGCCACTCGGCAAGCTAGCCGACGACGCTGTTGCCGTCGCACGGTGATGTCCCTCCGTTTTCACAGTTCCTGGCTTCCGTTCCCCCAGCCATTTGATGTGACGCGTGGCTCGCGACGATCCACCTGAGGCGGCCGTACACGAGCGGTCCCTGCGCATCCCTGCGCTTGACGGCTACGAATTGGGCGCGACGCTCTACGCTTTGGCCGCCGGCGCCGCGCCGCAGCGCGTCGTCGTCCTGCACGGCGGTGCGGGCATTCCGGCGCGGCGCTACCGGCGCTTCGCGCAGTTCCTGGCCCGGGCCGGCATGCCGGTACTGACCTACGACTACCGCGGCGTCGGCATGTCGCGCCCCGCGAAGCTGCGAGGATTCCGCTCGGTGATCGAGGACTGGGCGGAACACGATTGCGGCGCGGCGATCGGCTGGATGCAAGAGCGCTTTCCGCACACGGAGCTGATCGGCGTCGCCCATTCGCTCGGCGCGCTGCTCTTCGGCGGGGCGCACAACGCTGCCGCGCACCGGCGCCTGCTCTTGATCGGTGCGCATACCGGCTACTTCGGCGACTATGACCCGCGCCACCGGCTGCAGATGACGCTGCTGTGGCACGGGCTCATGCCCGCGATCACGCGCATCATCGGCTACTTCCCCGGACGCCGCCTGGGTCTGGGCGACGACATTCCCGCTGGCGTCGCGCTGCAATGGGCGTCGCGGCGATCATCCGACCTGCGACCCGTCGGCACCGGTCCGAGCGCGGAACGCACGCGGCGGCTGCTCGACCGTTGCGCTGCGCTGGACCTTCCCGCGCTCGTGGTCCGGGTGAGCGATGACGCCTTTGCCACCGATGCCGGTTTGCAGCGCTTTATCGCCTACTACCCGAGGCTGTCGCGCGAGCACATGGTCTTCTCGCCCTCGGACGCGGGTGTGCGCAGCATCGGCCACTTCGGCTTCTTCAGCCGGCGGGCCGGCTCGGCCCTGTGGCCGGCGGTGATTGCACGACTGCTGCCGGCGGCGC
>JBFFZT010000383.1:0-3053 GCA_041568535.1 Burkholderiales bacterium
CGCGGCCGGGCCGCGCTTGTCGGAAAGCGCCGTGACCTGAACGTGCCAGACGGACTCCCCGACACGAATCTCCAGCACGTCGCCGACCTTCAGCGGATGCGCGGGCTTGGTTCGCTCGTCGTGCAGCTTGACCCGTCCCGAGGCGATCACCTCCTGCGCGAGGCCGCGCGTCTTGAACCAGCGCGCCGCCCACAGCCATTTGTCGAGGCGCATCGGGCCGTCAATCCAGAAACTGCTGCAGCAGCTCGGTGAGGAACAGGCGTCCCTGCCGCGTCGGCCGGATGCGCGCCGGGTCGTTCTCCAGCAGTCCCTTCTCTTCGGCAGCGGCGAGTTTTCGCGCCACCACGGCAAGCGGCAGGCCGGTGCGCTCCTCGAAGCGCGCCGTCGGCACGCCCTGCACGAGGCGCAGGGCGTTCAGCATGAACTCAAAGGGCAGCTCGCGCGGCGTGATCGGCTTTTCCAGCGCGCTTCCCGCCTGCGCCATGTACTCGCGCGGCTGCTTGGCGCGCTCGTGGCGCGTGACGTGGTCGGCGAACGAGAGCTTGCCGTGCGCGCCGGCGCCGATGCCGAGGTAGTCCCCGAACTCCCAGTAGTTGAGGTTGTGCCGGCAGCGCCGCCCTGGGCGCGCGAAGGCGGAGGTCTCGTAGTGCTCGAAGCCGGCCTGCGCGGCCAGCTCCTCCACGGCGAGCTGCATGTCGGCGCAGGCGTCGTGCGCCGGCAGCGGCGGCGGCTTGCGGTAGAAGACCGTATTGGGTTCGAGCGTCAGCTGGTAGGCGGAGAAGTGCGTCGTACCGAAGGCGAGTGCCGTCCGCGCGTCAGCGCGCGCTTCCTCCAGCGTCTGCTCGGGCAGGCCATACATGATGTCGAGGTTCACGTTGTCGAACACCGCCTGCGCCATCTCGATCGCGCCGCGTGCCTCCGCCGCGGAGTGGATGCGCCCGAGCGCTTGCAGCTTCGCGTCGTCGAAGCTCTGGATGCCGAGCGAGAGGCGGTTGACGCCGGCCGCGCGGTAGCCGCGAAACCGCCCCGCCTCGGCCGTGCCCGGATTCGCTTCCAGCGTGATCTCGGCCTCGGGCTCGAGCGGCACGCGCGCGCGCACCGCGCCGAGCAGCGCATCGATCGATTCGGGCGCGAACAGGCTCGGCGTGCCGCCGCCGATGAACACGCTCACCACGCGCCGCCCCCACACCGCGGGCAGCATGCCTTCCAGGTCGGCGATGAGCGCCTCGACGTACTCGCGCTCGGGCAGCGCGTCGCGTTTTTCGTGCGAGTTGAAGTCGCAGTAAGGGCACTTGCGCACGCACCAGGGCAGGTGCGCATAGAGCGCGAGCGGCGGCAGCGCCGCAAAGCGCACCTCGTGCGGCGCGCGCAGCACCGCGCTCATCGCAGGAGCTCCAGCAGGCGCGCCGCCGCCTGGCTGCGGTGGCTGATGCGATTCTTCTCCTCTTCCGGCAGCTCGGCGGCGGTGCGGCCGCGCCCGGCGACGAGGAACAGCGGGTCGTAGCCGAAGCCGTTCGTGCCGCGCGGCGCGCGCGCGATGCTGCCGTGCCACGCGCCCTCGGCGACGAGCGGCTCGGGATCGTCGGCGCTTCTCACCAGGACCATGACGCACCGATAGTGCGCGTTGCGCTCATCGCCCAGGCTGGCGAGGAGCTTCGCGTTGTTCCTCGCGTCGCGCGCCGCGCGGTCGCCCTCGCGGCCGGCAAAGTACGCGGAATGCACGCCCGGCGCGCCACCGAGCGCCTCCACGCACAGGCCCGAATCGTCGGCGAGCGCCGGCAGGCCGCTCGCGCGGCTCGCATGGCGCGCTTTCGCGAGCGCGTTGTCGAGGAACGTGTCGTGCGGCTCCTCGGCTTCGGCGACGCCGAGCTCGGCCTGGGCGATCACTTCGAGTCCGAGCGGTGCGAGCAGCGCGCGCATCTCGCGCAGCTTGCCGCCGTTGTTCGACGCCAGCACCAGCCGTTTCATCGCGGCGCGTGCTTCTTGAGCGCGTCCTTGATCTCGGCGATGGCGCGCTCGATGTCCTGGTCCGACATGCGCAGGAAGTCCGGATCGGTGGCGCCGAAATCCTGCACCTCGGTGGACATCTCGGCGAGCGGCAGCGTGCGCGGCTCGTCCTTGAACGGCACCGCGTCCTCGCCCCACGCCAGCCCCAGCGCCGACACGTTGTCGCATTCGGGCCCGGCGCGCTCCTGCGCGAGCGAGCAAAGGCGCGCGACCGCCTCCGGCAGAGGGCCGCTCTCCAGTCCGGCGATGATCTGGCGCTCGTTGAGCGGGCCCCAGAGGCCGTCCGAGCACAGCAGCACGATGTCGTCGCGCTCCAGGCGCGCGTGCGCGGTGGGCGAGATGCGCGGCACCTGCGAGCCGCCGAGGCACTGCAGCAGGCGGTTGCGCTCGGGGTGCGAGCCCGCGTCCTCGTCGCGGATCCGGCCCTCGTCGATGAGCTGCTGCACGAACGTATGGTCGCGCGTGCGCACCAGCACTTCGCTCTTGCGCACCAGGTACAGGCGCGAATCGCCGACGTGCGACCAGTAAGCGCGGCCTTCCTGCACGACGCACGCGACGACCGTGGTGCGCGGCGAATCGGCCAGGCCGAGCGCTTTGGCCTCGCGCAGCAGCATGCCGTGCGAGCGACCCACCGCGCGGAACAGGAACAGGTCCGGGTCGGCGAGCCGCGGCTGTGCCTCGCGCTTGAAGGACGCGGCGATGTAGCGCATGGTGAGCTCCGCGGCCACCTCGCCGTGCGCATGCCCGCCCATGCCGTCGGCCACCACCAGCAGCAGCGCTTCGGGCGTGCGCCAGTGCCCGAGCCGGTCCTGGTTGGAGGGCCGCTTGCCGATGTGCGATTCCTGGTGGATCGTGCACTTCATCGCCGGGCAAAGCGCGCAAGCGCCCCTTTCAGCCGCTCGAGCACCGGCCGGTCGCCGCTGAACTCTGGCGGCTTCTCGCCGGTGAGCGCCTTCTGCAGCGCGAACACGCTTTGCGGGCGCTCCAGATGGTCGAGGCGCAGGCACCAGTCCACCGTGTCGAGCAGCTCGGGGGTGAACTTGCCG
>JBFFZT010000384.1:0-3028 GCA_041568535.1 Burkholderiales bacterium
ATACCCGGCGAGCAGGTGGCGGATGCGCTCGAACACCGGGCCGCACACCAGGACCTCGTTTGCCGCCGCCATCTGCATGAGCCGCGCCGCGGTATTCACCGGGTTGCCGATGATGGTGTAGCTCGCGTAGTGCTCGGAGCCGACGTTGCCGATGATGGCGTCGCCGGCGCAGATGCCGACTCCGACGCCCAGCTCGATGCCGAGCTGGCGGTGCCATGCCGCGGCCACCGGGGCAAAGCGGCCCACCATTTCGAGCGCCGTGCGCCAGGCGCGCTCGGCGGCGTCGGGCTGCGGGAACGGAACGTTGAAGCCCACCAGCAGGCTGTCGCCCGCCATGTTGAAGATGGTGCCGTCGTGCTGGTAGGCCGCGTCCGTGAGCACGCCGAAGTACTCGTTCAGCATGCCCACCACCGAGCCCACCTCGTTCTGCTCGGTCAGGCGCGTGAAGCCGCGCAGGTCCGCGAACAATGCCACCAGGCTCGTGCGCTGCGCGCGCCCCTGGAACGGATCGCCCTGCCCGCCGGCGGCATCGGCGATGCGGTCCGCCAGGCGCGGCGAGATGTAGCGCGAGAAGGCCTTGCGAATGGCTTCCTTGCGCTGCACCTCGGCCGCCAGGCGACGGCTTTCCAGCTCCTTGCGCGTGTCGTGCAGGCGGCGCAGCGTCTTGACGCGCGCGACGAGCTCCTCGCGCTTCACCGGCTTGGACAGAAAGTCGTCGGCGCCCGCCTCGATGCCGCGCACGCGGCTCTCGCTGTCCTCCAGCGACGTGACGAGGACGACGGGAATGAGCGCCGTCGCCTCGTCGTCCTTGAGCTGCCGGCAGACGTCGAAGCCGCTTGCGCCGGGCATCATCACGTCGAGCAGAACCAGGTCCGGCGGCGCGACGCTCACCCTCTTCAGCGCCGCAGCGCCGTCGGCTGCGGTCTCGACCTGCATGCCCTCGCCGCCCAGCAGCCGCGCGAGAAACGCCGCCATGTCGGCGTCGTCGTCCACCACCAGCACGCGATAGGTGGAACGCGGAGGAGGCGTCGCCGGCCTCCCCGCCCGCCTACTCATAGACCACCTGTACCTTGGATAAGTAGTCCGCGTACTCGTGGATGCATGCTTCGAGGGCGCCGCGATCCGACTCGCGTGCACCGTCCTCGATGCGCTTGCCAATTTCGGACACCGTCGCGAACCCGTACGAGTTGCCGACGCCTTTCATGCGGTGGCCGAGCTGGCGCAGCTGCTCGAAGTCCCCGCCGGCGAGCGCGGAGCGTAGCGTCTCGAGCTCCTTGTGGCGGTTCTTGAAGAACACGGGAATCAGGTCCGCCAGGTCCTTGGCGACCATAACCTTGAGGGTGGATTTCGTCATTGAGCGGCCGATTATAAGGGTTGGGCCGCGGCCGGATGCGGTGCAATGTCATAGCGGGTCAGAGGTTTATGCGACTCAGTGAAAATCGCGCGACGGCGCGAGCAGCCTCCCCAGCAGCGCGCTGCGATCGCTCAGTTGCCGGGCAATCAGGTGCACGACCTCGCCGTCGCGCTCGATGCGGCCTTCGACCGCGAGCAGCCGCGCGCCCAGGAGCTCGCGGCGCTGGCGCTCGATCAGGTCGCGCCACACCACCACGTTGACGCAACCGGTTTCGTCCTCGAGGGTGACGAAAATCACGCCGCTCGCCGTGTCCGGGCGCTGGCGGCAGGTCACCAGTCCTGCGGCGCGCGCCTCGCTGCCGTGCGCGCGGGCCTGGACCGCCGCCGCCGGCAGCAGGCCGAGGCGCGCGAGGCGCGGGCGCAGGAGCGCCAGCGGATGCCGGCCGAGGCTCAAGCCCAGGCTTGCGTAGTCGGCGACGATGTCCTCGCCCTCGCCGGGCGGCGGCAGCGCGAGCGCCGGCTCGTCGATGGGCGCTGCGCGCAGCACGCCGGCCGCCTGCGTTATCCCCGCCGCGGCCCAGTGCGCCTGGCGCCGGTGCCCGGCGAGTCCGGCGAGCGCGCCGCCCGCCGCCAAACACCGCAGGTCGCGCCGGCTCAGTTCGGCACGGCGCGCCAGATCCTCCACGGAGGCGAACGCGTCTTGCGCCCGCGCTGCAACGATTCTTGCGCCCGCCGCTTGCGCCAGCCCGCTGAGCATGCGCAGGCCCAGACGCATGCTGCCGTCCTCCAGCGTGCAATCCCAGAGGCTCGCGCCGACGTCGGGCGGGCGCACCTCGACGCCGTGGCGTCGCGCGTCCTGCACCAGCTGCGCGGGCGCGTAGAAACCCATCGGCTGGCTGTTGAGCAGCGCGGCGCAGAACGCCGCCGGGTGATGGCACTTGAGCCAGGCCGAGACGTACACCAGCAGCGCGAAGCTGGCCGAGTGCGACTCGGGGAAGCCGTACTCGCCGAAGCCGAGGATCTGGCGATAGACGCCTTCCGCAAACTCGCGCCGATAGCCGCGCTCGAGCATGCCCTGCACCAGCCGTTCCCGGAAGGGCTCGAGCCCGCCCTTTCGCTTCCACGCCGCCATCGAGCGGCGCAGCCGGTCGGCCTCGCCCGGCGTGAAGCCGGCCGCGACCACGGCAAGCTGCATCACCTGCTCCTGGAAGATCGGTACGCCGAGCGTGCGCTCCAGCACCCCCTGCACCGCGGCGCTCGGATACGCCACCGGCTCCTGGCCGCGGCGCCGGCGCAGGTAGGGATGCACCATGCCGCCCTGGATCGGGCCGGGACGCACGATCGCCACCTCGATCACCAGGTCGTAGAAGCACGCCGGCCGCAGGCGCGGCAGCATGCTCATCTGCGCGCGCGACTCGATCTGGAACACGCCCACCGTGTCCGCCTTCTGGATCATGGCATAGACGGCGGGATCCTCCGCCGGAACCTCGTGCATCTGCAGGCCGAGGAACTCGAGCGCACGCCGGATCGCCGAAAGCATGCCGAGCGCGAGCACATCGACCTTGAGCAGCCCGAGCGCCTCGAGGTCGTCCTTGTCCCACTGGATCACGGTGCGCTCGGGCATGGCCGCGTTCTCGACCGGCACCAGCTCGGCGAGCGGCCCGCGCGAGATGAC
>JBFFZT010000385.1:0-3009 GCA_041568535.1 Burkholderiales bacterium
GGCTATGGCGGCGCGTTTCATCAGAACACGAACCCGATCGAAATGTGCAGGCGGTACTCGTCGGTGCGCTCGCCGTAGGCGATGTCGGCGCGCCCCGGGCCGATGGGCGTGCGCACGCGCACGCCCATCCCGTAGCCGACCGCGGCATCGAAGCGCTGGTCCTTGTCCCACGCGTCGCCGGCGTCGACAAAGGCCGCGACCCCCCAGGTGTCGTCGAACCAGTACGTGTACTCGGCGCTCGCCACGAACAGCCGCCGCCCGCCGACCACGGCGTCGGCGGTACGCACGCCGATGCTCTCGAACCCGTAGCCGCGCACGGTCGTGTCGCCGCCGGTGCGAAACAGAAACGTGGTCGGAATGCCGACCCGGGTGCTGGAGCCGACGATGCCGGCCTGCGCGCGCAGCTGCAGGTCGCCGCTGCGTCCCACGGGCAGCAGGTACGATCCCCGGCCGACGGCGCGCACGAACTCTTCGCTCGATACGCCGGGAAGGCCGGCGCCCACCTCCAGGCTGCCGAAATAGCCGGCGCGCGGCGCCACCACGTCATCGGTGCGGCGGAAGCTGCGCCGCAGGCCGAGGTACACCGCGTGGCGGCTGTCGGTGATGACCTCGCCGATGCTCTGGTCCTCGAGCGTCCACGACAGGATCGCCGCCGAGGGCGCGAGATCGGTGCCGAAATTGCGCGCGATACCGAGCGTGAACGTGCGCGCGACCTCGTTCTGGATGCTGGTGCGCGCGGCGCTCGCCGAGTAGTTGTACCAGCGCCCGCCGGGGCCGGGCGGCGCGTCCAGATCGAGCTTCACTTCCTGGATCTTGGTGTCCAGCGCGAGCGCGCTGCGCAGGCGCCAGGCCGAGTCGCGCAGGTCGTGGTCGCTGTAGCGCAGCTGAAAGCGCGGGCCGACGTCGGTGTTGTAGCTCACGCCGCTTTCCACCTGCTTGGAGGGCGCCTCGATCACCGACACGCGTAGCGGCGCCGCCGCGGCCTCCTCGGGCCGCGCCTCGATGTCCGCCTGCACGCTCGCGAAATAGCCGGTCTCGGTGAGCCGCCGCTGATAAACGACGAGCTTGGCGCGGTCGTAGTCGTCCCCGGGACGCACGGGGCTCAGGTTCTCGGCCACCTGCGGCGGGTAGCGCTTGGTGCCCGACACCTCGACCGGCCCGAAGCGAAACGGCGGGCCGCTGTCCAGTTCCACGCTGAGGCGCGCCTCGCGCCGCGCGGGATCGACGCGCGCTTCGCTCGCGGCAACGCGCGCCGCCGCATAGCGCCAGCGCGAAAGCTCGCTCACCGCCAGACGCTTGGCCGCTTCCCAGTCCTCCTGCCGGAACGGCTGCCCGGTGCGCAGGCTCCAGGTCTTGCGCACCTGCGTGCGCAGGTCCGCAGCGAGCGGATCCGTGGCGGCGGGGCCGCTAAAGCGGATCTCGACGGCGCTCACCACCGTGCGCGCGCCGGGCTCGAGCTCCAGGCGCACGCGCCAGGGCTCGGCCTTGTCGTCGATCGTCACGCGCACTTCGGGCGTGAAGTAGCCTTCCGCGGCGGCGACGCCGCGTGCATCCTCCGCGGCCTCCCGGGCGAGGCGCTGCAGCAGCCCGGGGGTCATCTGCGGGTCGTCCTGCCAGCGCACAAGGTTGAGGCCCTTGCGCAGCGGTGCCGCGATTGCAGGGGGCGCGACGACCTCGACGCGATACGCGAGCGCCTGCGCTGCAGCAGGCGCGCAGATGCAGGCGGCGAGAACAACCAGGGGGGGAAGACGGCTACGCACGGACCTTAATTCTAGAACCCGCCCTTGCTGCACCGCACAAGACGAAAGTTCTATGTAAGAATTCCCCCGTTCTTGGAGGAGGACTTCGCTCGATGAGCATCGACATCGGGACGTGCGACACGTTTCCCAAGCTCCTGCTGCTGCATGCGCGGGTGCGCGGCGCGCTGCCCGCGATCCGCGAAAAGGACCTGGGCATCTGGCAGACCTGGACCTGGCAGCAGTTCGCCGACGAAGTGCGCGCGCTCGCCTGCGCGCTCGCCGAGCTGGGGCTGAAGCGCGGCGACCACATGGCGCTGGTGGGCGACAACCGCCCGCGCATCTACGCCGCGATGTGCGCCGCGCAGTGCCTCGGCGCGATTCCGGTGCCGCTATACCAGGACGCGGTGGCCGCCGAGATGGCATTTCCCATCCAGAACGCCGAGATCGAGCACGCGCTCGCCGAGGATCAGGAGCAGGTCGACAAGCTGCTCGAGATCCTGCCGAAGTGCCCGACGCTGAAGCACATCATCTACGACGAGCCGCGCGGCATGCGCTCCTATACGCAGCGCGAGCTGACGAGCTACGACACGCTGCTCGAAGCGGGCCGCGCGGCGCTCAGGCGCGATCCGGCGTTCCTCGAGGGCGAGATCGCCAAGGGCCGCGGCGAGGACGCGGCGGCCATGTTCTTCACCTCCGGCACCACCGGCACGCCCAAGGGCGTGGTGCTGACGCACCACGCGCTCATCGACCGGGCGAAAGCCGCGGCCGAACTCGAGGGCCTGGGCGATCGCGACGTGGTGCTCGCTTACCTGCCGCCCGCCTGGATCGGGCAGAACATCTTTTCCTACGCGCAGCCCTTCGTCACCGGCTATTGCATCTGCTGCCCGGAGTCCGCCGAGACGGTGATGACCGACATGCGCGAAATCGGGCCGACGTACTACTTCGCGCCGCCGCGCGTGCTCGAGGCGCTGCTCACCCAGGTGTCGATCCGCATGGAGGACGCCGGTGCGCTCAAGCGCTGGCTGTACCGCAGGTTCATGGACGTGGCGCGCCGCGTCGGCGGGGCGCTGCTCGACGGCAAGCCGGTGAGCGTCGCCGACCGGCTGCTCTACGGGATCGGCGACCTGCTGGTCTACGGGCCGCTCAGGAACGTGCTCGGCATGAGCCGCGTGCGCGTCGCCTACACCGCGGGCGAAGCGATCGGCCCGGACCTGTTCAAGTTCTACCGCTCGATCGGCATCAACCTGAAGCAGCTCTACGGCTCGACCGA
>JBFFZT010000386.1:0-3006 GCA_041568535.1 Burkholderiales bacterium
AGCCGGCTTTCGCTCGCGCGCAAGCGCTCCTCCGCGCGCACCGCGTCGGTGATGTCCTCGAACGCCGCCACGTCGTACTTGGGCAGGCCCTGCGCGTCGCGCTCGAGCGAGACCGTCAGCTGCACCCACAGTGTCGCGCCGTCCTTGCGCAGATATCGCTTGCGCGTGGTGAACTGCGGAATCACGCCGGCCCGCAGCTGCGCGCGCAGCTCGGCCGTCGAATCGATGTCCTCCGGGTGCGACAGCTCGCGCACCGTGCGCCCGATCAGCTCCTCGGCCGCATAGCCCAGCATGGCGCACAGCCGGCGGTTGATGAGCTGGATGCGGCCCTCGGGATCGACATGCGCCAGGCCGACCGGGGCGCTCTCGAACGTGGCGTTGAAACGCTCACGGTGCTCCTCTTCCTGCGTGACGTCGCGGTAGCTGCAGACGATGGCGGTGACGTCGGCGTCGGCAAGGCGGTTGGCGAGCGAGCTCTCCAGCACGCGCTGCCCGCCGTCCCGGTGCTGGAAGCGCGCGCGCAGCGTGACGAACGCGCCGGGATCGGCGCTCAGCTCGAGAAACGCCTTTTGCACGGCCGCGCGGTCTTCGCGCTGCACGAAGCCCAGGCCGGAGCGGCCCAGGATCTCCGCCGTGTTGTAGCCGAGCACACGGCGCATGGCGGCGCTCGCGTACTGGATGCGGCCTTTCTTGTCGAGCAGCACCAGCGCCTCGGAGCTCGACTCGAGCAGGGCGCGGTAGCGTCCTTCGCTCGCGCCCTGCTCGCCGCCGGCCTCGCGATGCCGCGTGGCGAGGCGCAGCACGCGCTGCAGCGTGGCCGCGTCCAGGGCGTCTTTCGGAATCACGTCGTAGGCGCGGCGCTTGAGCGCCTCGTCCACCAGCGACGGATGGCTGTTGCCCGAGATCACGATTACCGGGCCGGTGGCGGCGGCGCGCATGCGCTCGAGCGTATGCAGGCCCTGGCTGTCGGGCAGATCGAGATCGAGCAGCGTGATCTGCACGTGGTGCGACTTCTGCAGGGCGATGCCCTCGGTCAGCGTGCGCGCGTGCAGGATCCTGGCGCCGCCCAGCCTGGCCTGCGCGAGGTGCGCTTGCAGCAGCTCCGCGTCGTTGGCGTCGTCCTCCACCATCAGCACGCACAGCGGCGCGGCCTGCGTGCCATCGGCCTTCAGCGCGGCGACGGTGCTCATGCGGCGAGCGACGCGCGGGCAAGCCGGGCGCGGTGCTGCTCGGCGAGCGCCGGGCGGCCGAAGTGATAACCCTGGGCCTGGTCGCACGCGTGCTGGCGCAGGAACGCGACCTGCTGCGGGGTTTCGACGCCTTCCGCGACGACGGTGAAGCGCAGGTTGTGCGCCATGTCGATGACCGCGCGCACGATCGAGGCGGCTTCCGGGTTGGTAACGGCGTCGCGCACGAAGCTGCGGTCGATCTTGAGCGCGCTGAGCGGCAGGCGCGTGAGATACGACAGGCTCGAGTAGCCGGTGCCGAAGTCGTCGACCGAAATGCGCACGCCCGCGTCGCGCAGGCGGTTGAGCAGCTGCACCGCCTGGTCCGGATCCTCCATCAGGCAGCTCTCGGTGATCTCCAGCTCGAGCAGCGCCGGCGCCACGCCCGCCTCGGCGAGGACCTGCGACACGACCTCGTCGAGGTCGCGCCGGCGGAACTGCTTGGCCGAGAGGTTCACCGCCACCGGCACCGGCACGATGCCCGCGCGCTGCCAGCGACCGATCTGCGCGCAGGCTTCGCGCAGAACCCACTCGCCCACCGGCACGATGAGGCCCGATTCCTCGAGCGCGGCGACGAAATGCCCCGGCGCCACCAGGCCGCGCGTCGGGTGCTTCCAGCGCAGCAGGGCCTCGAAGCCGGTCAGGGCGCCGCTGCCGAGCTCCACCTTGGGCTGGTAATGCAGCACGAACTCGCCGCGCTCGATGGCATGACGCAGGTCGTTGTTGAGCTGCATCCTCTCCGCCGCGCGCAGGTTCATCTCGGCGGTGAAGAAGCAGTAGGCGTTGCGCGTCGACTCCTTGGCGCGGTACATCGCCATGTCGGCATTGCGCAGCAGGTCCTCGGCGTCTTCGCCGTCGCCCGGGTAGACGGCGATGCCCACGCTCGCGGTGGTGAAGGCCTCGCTGCCCGCGAGATGATAGGGCTCGGCGATCGCGGCCAGCGCCTTTTGCGCCACCAGTGCGGCGTCGTCCGCGTGCGCGAGGTCGGCCAGCACCACGGCGAACTCGTCGCCGCTGATGCGGCCCACGGTATCGCCCGGCCGCACGCAGCGCGCCAGGCGTCTGGCGACGTCGGCGATGAGCAGGTCGCCGGCGAAATGGCCCAGCGTGTCGTTCACCAGCTTGAACCGGTCGAGATCGACGAACAGCACGCCCACCTTGCGGTCGTGGCGCCGCGCCTGCGTGAGCGACTGCGCCAGGCGGTCATGCAGCAGCAGGCGGTTGGGCAGCCCGGTCAGCGTGTCGAACTGCGCCATCTGCGCCAGGCGCTGCTCCGAGAGCTTCCTTTCGGTGATGTCGGACACGAAGCCCTCGAGCGCGACGATCTCGCCGTGCTCGCCGGGCACGCCGACGCCGCGCTCCCAGATCCACTTCTCGACGCCCCCGGCGGTGCGGATGCGGTACTCCATCGTGTAGGGCAGGTGCCGGTTGAGCGCCTCCTGCGTCGAGTGCCAGACGCGCTCGCGGTCCGCCTCGTGCATCAGGCTGCCGTAGGACACGCGGCCGCTGGTGAAGTCCTCCGGAGCGTATCCGGTGAGCACGCGGGTGCCTTCGCTGACGAACTCCATGGTCCAGTTCTCGTCGTTGCGGCAGCGGTAGGCCGCGCCCGGCAGGCTGGCGATGAGCGTGGAAAGCCGCCGCTCGCTCTCGCGCAGCGCAAGCAGGGCCTGGTGGCTCGCGGTGACGTCGCGGGCGATGCCGCGGTAGCCGCAGAACCGGCCGCCGGCGTCGTACACGGGCTCGCCCGATACACTGACGTACGAGGTCGGCCGCCCGTCGA
>JBFFZT010000387.1:0-2999 GCA_041568535.1 Burkholderiales bacterium
CGCCTTGCGCTGCGCCGCCAGCCGCCGCCGGTGTCGCAGGACGCGCGCGAGCTGCTCGGCTCGCTCGGCTACGACGCGGCGCGCATCGAGACGCTGTTCGCCGACAAGGTGGTCGCGGCGCCCTAGCGCCCTACGCCAGCGCCTGGCGGATCTGCTCCAGCGCGCTCGGGTCCTCAATCGTCGTGAGGTCGCCCGGGTCGCGCTTCTCGCACAGCGCCTGGATCGAGCGCCGCAGCACCTTCCCCGAGCGCGTCTTCGGCAGCAGCGTGACGAAGAACACGCGCCCCGGACGGCCGATGGCGCCGAGCTGCTTGTCCACCGTCTGCATCACTTCGCCTTCCAGCTTCATGCGCGCGTCCTTCGAGGCGATGGTCGCGGGGTCCTTTACCACCGCGAACGCCATCGGCAGCTGGCCTTTGAGCTGATCGGCCACGCCCACCACTGCGCACTCGGCGATGCCCGGATGCATGTTGACCGCCTCCTCGATCTCGCGCGTGCCGAGACGATGCCCGGCGACGTTGATCACGTCGTCGGTGCGCCCGAGGATGAAGTAGTAGCCGTCCTTGTCGCGGATGCCCCAGTCGAAGGTCGAGTAGACCTGCTGATCCTTGAAGTCGGTGAAGTAGGTCTGCACGAAGCGCTCGTCGTCGCCCCACACCGTGCTCATGCACCCCGGCGGCAGCGGCGGCTTGATGGTCACCACGCCCTTCTCGTCGTCCGCGACAGGCTTGCCGGTGGACTCGTGCAGCAGGTGCACGTCGTAGCCGTACACCGGGAAGCTCGGCGAGCCCATCTTCAGCGGCGTCTTCTCCACGCCCGGGTGCGCCGAAAGGAGCGGCCAGCCGGTCTCGGTCTGCCAGTAGTGGTCGATCACCGGCCGGCCGAGCGACTCGCTCACCCAGCGGTGCGTCGGCTCATCGAGCGGCTCGCCGGCGAGGAACAGGTGCTTGAGCGATGAGAGGTCGTACTTGCGGATGAAGGACACATCGTGCTTCTTCAGCACGCGCACCGCGGTCGGCGCCGAGAACATCACCGCCACCTTGTGCTCCTGCACGATCTTCCACCACACGCCGGCATCGGGCCGCACCGGCACGCCCTCGTACATGATGGTCGTCATGCCGGCGAGCAGCGGCGCGTAGATGATGTACGAGTGCCCCACCACCCAGCCGATGTCCGAGGTGGTGAACATGGTCTCGCCGGGCCCGCCGCAGAAGATGCGCTGCATCGACGAGGCGAGCGCCACGGCGTAGCCGCCGACATCGCGCTGCACGCCCTTGGGCTTGCCCGTGGTGCCCGAGGTGTAGAGGATGTAGGACGGCTCGTTCGACTCCAGCCAGGCGCAGGGCACTTTGGCCCCGGCGTGCTGCGCCGCGAGCTCCTGCCAGTCGACGTCGCGCCCCGCGGTGAGCGCCATTTTCGGGTCCAGTCCGCGGCGAAACAGCAGCACCTTCTGCGGCGCGTGCTTGGCGAGCTTAAGCGCCTCGTCGACCAGCGCCTTGTAGAGCACGGGCTTGCCCATGCGGCTGCCGCCGTCGGCGGTGATCATCAGCGCCGGCTTCGCGTCGTCGATGCGCGCGGCGAGGCTCGAGGCGGCGAAGCCGCCGAACACCACCGAGTGAATGGCGCCGACGCGCGCGCAGGCGAGGATGGCGAAGCACGCCTCGGGAATCATCGGCATGTAGATGATGACGCGGTCGCCGCGCTTGACGCCCAGCGCCTGCATCATGGCGGCCACGCGGTTCACCTCGGCGTGCAGCTCGTCGTAGGTGAAGTGCTTCTCTTCGTTCACCTCGGTGGAGATCCACACCAGCGCCTTCTGCGCCCCGCGCGCCTGCAGATGCCGATCGAGCGCGTTGTGGCAGAGGTTGGTCTCGCCGCCGACGAACCATTTCGCGAACGGCGGGCGCGAGTACTCCAGCACCTTGGCGAAGGGCTTGTGCCAGTGGATGAGCTTCGCTTCCTCGCGCCAGAACGCGTCGCGCTCGGCAATCGACCGCTTGTGGAATTCCCGATAGTTCACAGTGACCTCCCCCGCGCTATTTTGCGCGCTGCAACGCCTTGAACACCGCGTCCGCCGCCGCTTCGACCTGCAGCCGCTTGCAGGCCGCCCGCAGCACGGGCGCCAGGCGGCGCACGACCTCGACCGCCGCGTCGCCCATGCGCTCGGCGGGCATGCGCTCGAGCAGCTGCACGGCGCGCTCCACCTCCGGCGGCAGGCCGCGCGGCGCCGCGGCCGCGGCGGGCGCCGCCAGCGTCTCGGCCTGGGCCAGCCGGCTCGACGCGAGGCGCATCAGCTCTTCGACGGAAGCCGCCGTGTCGGTGCCGAGCGCGGCGATGCCGATGCTCGCCTGGATCTTCAGCGTGCGGCCCTGGAACTCGATGCGCGCGTTGACCAGCTGATCGCGCAGCCGGCGCGCGAACGCCCCCGCCTGCTGCGCCGCGGTGCCGCGCAGCATCACCATGAAGGCGTCCTCGCCGGAGCGGCCGAGCGCATCTTCGGCGCGCAGCACGCCCTGGATGGTCCGGGCGATCTTGACCAGCAGCTGGTCGGCGAGCGCCTTGCCCTCCTTGCCGGCGATCTCGCGGTGCGAGTCGATGCGGAAAGCGACCACCGAGAGCGGCGTGCCGTGGCGCACCGCGTAGGCGAACTGCTTGCGGCCTTCGGTGAGCAGGAAGTGCAGCGAGAACGCGCCGGTCGACGGGTCGTGCGTCGCGGTCTGCGCGACGGTGCGGCGGCTTTCCTGCGCGTCTTCCTTGGCCCGGATCAGGCGCAGGTGGTTGTCGATGCGCGACAGCACTTCGGTGGCGTCCGCATTCTTGGAGATGAAGTCGGTGGCGCCGGACTCGCGCACGCGCCTGCGCGTCGCCTCGTCCTCGTCGCCCGAGATCACGATCACCGGCAGCTGGCGGATGCGCTCGTCGCCCGAGCCGCGGATCTGCCGCAGCACGCCGAACCCGTCCATGCGCGGCATGGAGATGTCGCAGAACACCAGCATCAG
>JBFFZT010000388.1:0-2991 GCA_041568535.1 Burkholderiales bacterium
GAACGGCGCGGACCAAGAGCTGCTTGCCAGCCTGGGCGAGGACCTGCGCTTCGTGCTGCTGACCTCGGCCGCGCGCGTGCACCGCGGCGACGGAGAAATGCGCGTCGATGTGGCGCCGAGCGCGCACGCCAAGTGCGACCGCTGCTGGCACTACCGCCCCGACGTGGACAGCGCGGGGCTGTGCGCTCGCTGCGAGACCAATCTGCATGGCCGTGGTGAATCGCGCCGGCACGCCTAGGGTCTGGCCCTGGTTCGTGGCAGCGGCGGGCATCGTGCTCGTCGATCGCCTGACCAAATGGGTGATGCTCAGCTGGCTGCGGCCGGGAGACGCCGTCGAGGTCACGGGGTTCTTCAACCTGGTGCTGGTATTCAACCGCGGCGCCGCTTTCAGCTTTCTCGCCGATGCGCCGGGCTGGCAGACGCCGTTCTTCGCCGTCGTGGCGATCGTCGCCGCCGCGGTGGTGAGCTGGATGCTGTGGCGCCATCCGGCGCGCACGCTGCTGTGCACCGGGCTCGCCCTCATTCTCGGGGGCGCGATCGGCAACCTGTGGGACCGCCTCGCCTGGGGCGCGGTCGCCGATTTCCTCGACTTTCATGCCTTCGGCTGGCACTGGCCCGCGTTCAACGTCGCCGACTCGGCGATCACCGTGGGCGCGGTGATCCTGATCGTCGAAGGCTTCCTGCACAAGGACTAGAATGCACGCCATGGAAGTCCTGCTCGCCAACCCGCGCGGCTTCTGCGCCGGCGTCGAGCGCGCCATCGACATCGTGGAGCGCGCGCTGGAGCAGCATGGTGCACCGATCTACGTGCGCCACGAGATCGTGCACAACAAGTACGTGGTGGACGACCTGCGCGCCAAGGGCGCGGTGTTCGTGGAGGAGCTGGACGAGATTCCCGCCGGCGCCACGGTGATCTTCAGCGCGCACGGCGTGTCCAAGGCGGTGCGCGCCGATGCCGAGGGCCGCGGGCTCAAGGTATTCGACGCCACCTGCCCGCTGGTCACCAAGGTGCACGTGGAGGTGGCCAAGATGCTGCGCGAGGGCTACGACATCGTCATGATCGGCCACCGCGGCCATCCCGAGGCGGAAGGCACGATGGGGCAGTCGGCGCGCGGCATGCACCTGGTCGAGACGCTGGCGGACGTGGCGCGGCTCGACGTGCGCGAGGGGGCGAAGCTCGCCTACGTCACGCAGACCACGCTGTCGGTGGACGACGCGCAGGCTATCGTCGCGGCGCTGAAAGTGCGCTTCCCGCAGATTCGCGGGCCGAAGAAGGACGACATCTGCTACGCCACGCAGAACCGGCAGGACGCGGTGAAGATCATGACGCCGAAGTGCGACGTGGTGATCGTGGTCGGCTCGCCCAACAGCTCGAACTCGAATCGCCTGCGCGAGGTGGCCGAGAACATGGGGACGAGCGCCTACATGGTGGACACGGCCGCGGACCTGCGCGCCGAGTGGATTTCCGGGCGGCAGCGCGTCGGCGTGACCGCCGGCGCTTCGGCGCCGGAAGTCCTGGTGGACGAGGTGGTGGCGCGCCTGAAGGCGCTCGGCGCCGCGAGCGTGCGGCAGCTCGACGGCATCACCGAGCGCGTGGTGTTCACGCTGCCGCGCGAGCTCGCGCGGCGCCGCCACGGGCCCGGCTAGCAGGTCTTGCCCGACCGCTCCCAGCGGCCGCTGCGGCCGCAGACCTGGACGTGGCCGTCCAGGCACACCTTCGTGCCCTGGGGGACCTTGCGGCCGTCGAGCTCGCAGGTCGGAATTTCCTGGGCGAGCAGCAGCCATCCGGTCTGTTTTTCGGGCGCGCGGGCCTGAGAGGGCAGCGCCAGCGCCGCACCCAGCAGCGCTGCGAGTATCGCGATCTTCGAAGTCATGGTTTCTCCTGCGGAGAGGTACTGCGTTGGCGGTACGGGCGGCGCGGCTGCTCGTATTTGGGCAGGTCAGCATGCCGCGGGCGCACGGCGGCCGGCAAGGGCCGGCCGAACAGCAGTTCCACGTTGAGCGCGCTGCCCACCGCGACGCCTTTCCTGCGGCCGGGCAGGAACTGCGCCGGTGTGAACGCCTCAAGCGCGGCGGCATCGAACACGCCGGGCGGGCTCGCGCTCAGCACCCTGGCCTCGTCGACCTCGCCCGATGCGCTGATCAGCAGCCGCAATACGACCCGGCCGCTGTCGACCGGCGCGTGCTGCGGGAACACCGGGTGCACCGCCGTGCGCACGAGCGGGCGCTGGTCCAGTTCCCGCGCCGGGTAGTACTTCGGCGCAGCCCCTGGAAGCGCTCCGCCCAGGGTCGCGCCGGCGCCGCGCGGCGCCGCCGCCTGGTGCGAGGATGCGACCAGCGCCTCGGCGGCGGGGGGACGCAGGCGCGCCCCGAACGGCTCCCCTGACTGCGCCCTCGGGCCGTCGGAGAGCGCCAGGGCCCCGCCCTGCAACATCAGCGAAGCCCCGAGCGCCACCGGAATGCGCGCGTCGATCATTACTGGACCATCAGCTCGCGCCACGACACCCGCCGACCCTGGAACTCGGTCTGGCTGATCGGCGTCTCCTGCGTCAGCTGCTGGTTGGACGCCGTCGTGGCGATGGTCACCACCTTGCCGCCGGGCAGCATGATCACGTTGATGCCGACCACGAGCGAGCTGCCGATGTTCTGGCTCGCCATGTCGCCGTTCGCGCCCGGCACGAACGAGCCGGTCTGGAAGTCGAGGAAGTTGAGCCACGACACCCCGCCCGCCGTGCAGGTATCCAGCGTCGGCACGTTCGTCGCCACCACCAGCGTGCCAAGCTGCAGCTGAGGATCGACGTTCGCGCGCTCGCCGGAGTCCGGCAGGTCCAGGCGCCAGCCGAAATCCGTCGTCCACACGGGTGCCGTGCCCGGCTGGACCGTGCGCGTCCCCGGCAGGGATCCGACCGCGAACACCCGCTCGATCACCGAAGACCCGCGCACGTCGGCGATGACCGGGCTGGTGGTCACGCTGGGCACGTCGCGCAGCGC
>JBFFZT010000389.1:0-2990 GCA_041568535.1 Burkholderiales bacterium
CCGTCGCGCACCTGGGCGACGACGTAGAACTGGCCGAGCCGCGGATCGGTGAAGGGGAACTGGCGCAGGTCTCCCTGCAGCCGCATGCGCACGTCCGCCGACTGCCCGCCGCGGATGGCGCGCACCAGCCAGTCGCGCGTTTGCGGGCCCATGACATCCGGTCGCGGCAGGTACTTGTCCAGGCTGAGCGCGTCCACGCGCTGCAGCTGCGCGGAGAGATCGGCCACGCCCGGACCCTGCCCCGTGAACGTGTAGCTGCCCGCGGCGCCGCCTGCCAAGTCCTGGTTGGCGAACTGCACGCCGGTAAAGCGCACCTCCACTGCGCCCGGCGCGCGCCGCGCCCAGCTCACGTCGCCGGCGAGCAGCGCGAACTGCAGGCGCGGGTCCGGGAATACGCGCGGCAGGAACACTTCGGCGTTCTGCGCCGCGAGCGACAGCGCGCCCCTGGATTCCGAGGCGTCGATGCGCCCCGACAGATTGGCGAACCCGGGTATCGCGCGCCACGCGCTCATGCTGACGCCCTCGAAGCGCGCGCGCGCAGTGAACCGGGCATCCTCCGGCAGCTTGCCGGTCCATGCGAACGAGGCCTCGCGGATGCGACCCTGCGGCGCCAGGTCCGCGAGCAGCGCCCTGAGGTCGGCGGGAAACGGCAGGTACTCGGCAAGCTGCGCGAGCGGCGCCAGCTCGATCTGATCCGCGTTCAGGCTGCCGCGCGCCGGCTCGGTCGCCTCCCAGCTGGCGCGAAACGTCGTGCCGTGCATCGGCAGTCCTTCCACCGGAACGAGCGTCAGGCGCTGCGTGCCGAACTCGTAGCCGTGCTCTGTGCCGCGGCCCTGCACGCGGCCGGCAACGCTTGCCAGGCGCAGCTCGGGCAGGTCGCGTCCTAGGCGCGCCGCGACGCCCGAGAGCGCGAGATCGGCGGTGGCATCGACCAGCTTGCCGGCGCCGAAGGTGGCCCAGAGCCGCAGCGCCCCCTGGCCGCTCGTCACCTCGACGGGGTAGTCGAACCAGGCGCGCCAGCCCGCCAGATCGGTGTAGCCGAGCTCCGCGTAGATGCGCCCGTTCCACTCCGCAGGCACGGCCACGCTGCGTCCGATGAGCGAGGCGCGCAGCTCCACGCCCGCGCCGAGCTCGGGCGGCGGTCGTGCCGACAGGCCGAACTGGTGCACCTCGCCGTTGTTGCGCAGACGGAACTGCAGGCCGCGTAGCGCGAGCGGCGGGGCGCCGCGCAGCTCGTCGACCCAGTCGATCTCGGCGTTGCGGATGATGATCTCGCGCTGGCCCAGGATCCAGTCGGCGAGCCGGCCCTCGCCACTGTCGGCACCGGCGCCGGCCCCTTGCCCGAGCGAAACGCCGGCCACCGAGAGCACGCCGTCCGCGCCGCGGCGCACGGTGAGGCGCGGGCCTTCGATGGTGAGCGAGTAAAAGCGCAGCTCGCCCGCGAGCAGGCTCGCCCAGCCGACCACCGGCTCCACCGACGGCAGCGACAGCGCCTCGCGCCCGTCGCGATCGTAGATGCGCAGGTCGCTCACTTCCAGGCGCGGGTGCAGTCCGTCCCAGTTCGCGCGCAGCGACCCGATCGTCACCGGCGACCCGATGGCGGTAGACAGCGCGGCGACCACGGGGCCCTGGTAGCGCTCGACCTGGGGCAGCAGCCAGAAACGCAGCAGCAGGAAGACCGCGGCGAAGGCGAAAAACGCCGTCCAGGCGGAGATCTCGAGCACGCGCAGCAGCAGGCCTGCCGCCGTGCGCCGATTCGAAGATTGCATCGCGCTTCGCGTTGCCCCTATAGTCGTGGTCGCCAGCAAAGAAGGAATAACGCAGGACCCGCGCATTGGGGGCACCGCCGCGCGAAAAGTTTCTTGCGCAGTTCGCTCCCAGCGCCAATTCTAACCGTAAATGCCCGAGCCGATTGGGAAAATTGCCTTGTCGCGGTATGCCGAGCGCGCCCTTACGGCGCGCCCGGAGCTAGCCGCGGAACTAGGCGCGCCGGCGCGCTTCGCGCGCGACGAGATCGCCGCGGCGCTCGCCGGCGCCAGCGACGACGACGAGCGCGCGCTCAAGCGCCGGCTGCGGCAACTGCGCCAGCGCGTGCTGCTGCGCGTGATGGCGCGCGACCTCGAGGGCAGCGCGGACCTCGCCGAAGTGTGCGCGACGATGAGCGATCTGGCCGAGCTCGAGATCGCGGCCGCGCTCGACTGGACGCGCGCCCGCGACCTGGTGGTGGTGGCGATGGGCAAGCTCGGCGGGCGCGAGCTCAACGTGTCCTCGGACATCGACCTGATCTTCGTCTACCCGCCCGGACTGGACCCGGAGCCGCTGGAGCGCGCCGGGCGCAAGCTCATCGCGCTGCTCTCGGAGGCCACCGAGGACGGCTTCGCCTTCCGCGTCGACATGCGCCTGCGGCCCTACGGCGACTCGGGACCGCTCGCCTCCAACTACGCGGCGCTCGAGGCCTATTTCATGGCGCAGGGCCGCGAGTGGGAGCGCTACGCGTGGATCAAGGCGCGCCCGATCACCGGCTCGCGCCACGATGAGCTCGCCGCCATCGTGCGGCCGTTCGTGTACCGGAAGTATCTCGACTACGCGACGCTGGCGGCGATGCGCCGGCTGCACGCCGAGGTGCGGCGCGACGTGGCGCGGCGCGAGATGGCCGAGCACGTGAAGCTCGGCCCGGGCGGCATCCGCGAGATCGAGTTCATCGCGCAGGCGCTGCAGCTGGTGCGCGCGGGGCGCGACCCCGCGCTCGCCGTGCGCCCGACGCTGGAGGCGCTGTCGCGCCTCGGCGAGCGCCAGCTGCTGCCCGAGGATTCGGTGCGCGAGCTGAGCGCCGCCTACGTGTTCCTGCGCGACACCGAGCACCGCCTGCAGTACCTGGACGACCAGCAGACGCACACGCTCCCGGAGGACGCGGACGATCGCGCGCGCGTGGCGCAGATGTCGGGCTGCGCTTCCTGGGACGAGTTCTACGCCCGGCTGCAGGCGCACCG
>JBFFZT010000390.1:0-2988 GCA_041568535.1 Burkholderiales bacterium
CAACGCTGACGAACGCGCTCACCCGCATGCAGGTCGCCCCGCCCGGGGGCGGTGCCCCGCTCGACGCCGCGCCGGTCACCGCGGGGGTCGCGGCGCTGCGCGGCGACTACGATCCGCGCCACGGCGGCTTCGGCGGCGCGCCGAAGTTCCCGCACCCCACGGATCTCGAGCTGTGCCTGCGCCGCGGCGAGACCGCGATTGTCGACACGACACTGCGGCGCATGTGCGAGGGCGGCATCTTCGATCAGCTGGGCGGTGGCTTCTGCCGCTACAGCGTGGATGCCGAGTGGCGCATCCCGCACTTCGAGAAGATGCTGTACGACAACGGGCCACTGCTCGCGCTGCTCGCCGACGCCTGGCGCGTCACGAACGACGATCTGTATGCGCGCAGCGCCGCGGCCACCGCGGGCTGGCTGATGCGCGAGATGCAGTCGCCCGAGGGTGGCTACTACTCCTCGCTCGACGCCGATTCCGAGCACGAGGAAGGCAAATACTACGTGTGGGACACGGCCGAAGCGCGCGCGCTGCTCACGGCCGAGGAGTGGTCGGTAACGGCGCCGCACTTCGGTCTCGACGGCCCGCCCAACTTCGAACGGCGTCATTGGCACCTGCACGTGGCGCGCCCGTTGCGGACCGGCGGCGACGCGGCGCTGCTCGCCGCGGCGAAGGCGAAGCTGCTGGCCGCGCGCGAGCAGCGCGTACGGCCCGGGCGCGACGAGAAGGTGCTCGTCTCCTGGAACGCGCTCGCCATCGGCGGCATGGCGCGCGCGGGACGCGTGTTCGGCGAAGAAGCGTGGCTCGCCTCGGCGCGCCGCGCGCTCGATTTCGTGCGCTCGCGCATGTGGCAGGGCGGCAGGCTCCTCGCCACCTGCAAGGATGGGCGCGCGCATCTCAGCGCCTACCTCGACGACTACGCGTTCCTGATGCTGGCGCTCGTCGAACTGCTGCAGGCGCGGTTCCGCGCCGAGGATCTGGCATTCGCCGAAGCACTGGCCGACGTGCTGTTCGAGCAGTTCGAGGATCGCGCATCGGGCGGGTTCTACTTCACCGCGCGTGACCACGAGCGCCTCATCCACCGGCCGAAACCGGGCCACGATCAGGCCACGCCCTCGGGCAACGGCGCGGCCGCGCTCGCGCTGGTCCGGCTGGCCGCGCTCACCGGCGAGACCCGTTATGCCGATGCGGCCGAGCGCACGTTGCGGCTCTTCCTTCCCGGCGTGCGCGCGCAGCCCGCGGGCTATGCGACGCTGCTGATGGCGCTGGAAGAATGGCTCGAGCCGCCCGCCACCGCAATCGTGCGCGGGGCGCCGGAAGCGCTGCGCGAATGGGCTGGCGCGATGGCGCGGGAGTACCTGCCGCGGACTTTGGTGCTCGCCGTCCCGACCGGCCTCGCCGGGCTGCCGCCGGTGCTCGACAAGCCGGGGTCGGGCGGGGCGCAGGCCTGGTTGTGCCGGGGCGCCGTGTGCCTGCCGCCGTTCGACAGCGTCGAGGCGCTACGCAGCGCCTGCCGCGCGTAGGCCGCCCCGGGCGCGACACCGCGCCCTTTTTTGTGTAACCATTCCCGCGCACGCAACCGCGGTACGGGACGATCCATGGGCTACTTCCTGCAGCAGCTCATCAACGGGCTGACGCTCGGCATGATCTACGGCCTGATCGCCATCGGCTACACGATGGTGTACGGCATCATCGGCATGATCAATTTCGCGCACGGCGAGATCTTCATGATCGGCGCGTTCATCGCCTTCATCGCCTTCCTCGCGCTCGGCCTGATCGGCATCGGCTGGATCCCGCTCGCGCTGGTCATCGTGCTGGTGGCGACCATGCTGCTCACCTCGGTGTACGGCTGGGCGCTGGAGCGCGTCGCGTACCGGCCACTGCGCCACTCGCCGCGGCTCGCCGCGCTGATCACCGCCATCGGCATGTCGATCTTCCTGCAGAACTACGTGCAGCTGCTCCAGGGCGCGCGCGTGAAGCCGATGCAGCCGGTGGTCACGGGCGGTCTCAGGTTCTTCGAGACCGGCGAGTTCGCGGTGGCCTTCAGCTTTCTGCAGATGCTCATCATCCTGATCACCCTGGGGCTGATGATCGGCTTTACGCTGGTGATCACGCGCACCGCGCTCGGCCGCGCGCAGCGCGCCTGCCAGCAGGACCTCGGCATGGCAGCGCTCGTCGGCATCAACGTCGATCGCACCATTGCGCTCACCTTCGTGATGGGCGCGAGCCTCGCCTCGGTGGCCGGCCTGATGTTCCTGCTCAACTACGGGGTGATCGACTTCTACATAGGCTTTCTTGCCGGCATCAAGGCGTTCACCGCGGCGGTGCTGGGCGGCATCGGCTCGGTGCCCGGGGCGATGCTCGGGGGGCTCCTCATCGGCCTGATCGAGGCGTTCTGGTCGGCGTACTTCTCGGTGGAGTACAAGGATGTCGCCACCTTCTCGATCCTGATCCTGGTGCTGATCTTCAGGCCGACGGGGCTGCTCGGCAAGCCTGACGTCGAGAAAGTCTGATGCACGCGAGCGCCGCCCCGCGACCGCCGTTCGACTGGCCACGCGCGCTGAAAGACGCCGGCATGGTCGCCGGCATCGTCGTCCTGCTCGCTTTCGCGCTGGTCGGCGCCCGCATCCAGGACGCCTCCGGCGGACCCCCGCTCGCCTATCGGTTCGACGATGTGGTCGCAGCCGCCCTGATCGCGTTCCTGGGTCGGCTCGGCATTGCGGCACTGCGCGCGCAGCGCGCCATACCGGTGCTCGCCGGCGCGCTGGTGTTCTCGATCGCCCTCACCGGGATCCTCGCCTTCGGCGTCGATCAGCAGCTGCTGCCCTTCAAGAGCACGGTGCTCAACGGCACGCTCGCGCTCGCGGGCTGGCTGCTGAGCGCGCGCGCCGCCTGGCTGGTGTGGCATGCGGCGAGCGAAATCAGCCCCGAGGTACGCGAAGCGCGCATGGACCGGCTGGGCGCCGAGGTGCAGAAATGGGCGGGCTGGGTGGG
>JBFFZT010000391.1:0-2982 GCA_041568535.1 Burkholderiales bacterium
CGATCACCGCCGGCCACGGCTCGTATTCGCTGGAATTCAGCCACTACGAGGCCGCGCCGCCGCAGCTGCAGCAAAAGCTGATCTCGGCGCACCGCCCCGCGGCCAGCGCCGACGATTAAATGGGGACAGACCCCATTTTTCTCATTTGCGCTTCTTGCGCGTCTTGAGCTTGCGCGGCAGCGGCGCCGGATTCGGAATCTCCTCCGCGACGACGAAGGTCCCGCCCTGGTACTGCTCGGCGACCGGATCGCCCGGCTTTTCGCGGGCCAGGACCTCGCTGGCGAACTTCTCCGAATCGTCCTGCGGCCGGTAGCCGAGCCGCAACGCGTTGGCGTTGTCGTACCACGCGCGGTTGTTGCCGGAGATGCCGTAGACGATCTCGAAGCGGATCTCCGGGTGCTCGATGCCGATGGTCACCAGCTGGGCGAGGTCGCGCGGGCTGAACCAGATCGACAGCCGCCGCTTGTCGATCGGCGCCGGGTTGACGTTGCCGATGCGCATGCAGAACACCTCCATCCCGTACTTGTCCGCGTACAGGCTCCCCAGCGCCTCGCCGAACACCTTGGACACGCCGTAGCGGCTGTCCGGCTTGATATAGACGCGGTGATCGATGGTCTGGTCGCGCCGGTAGAAACCCACAGCGTGGTTTGATGTCGGGAAGAGGATGCGCTTGACCCCGTTGCGGCGCGCGGCCTCGAACACGTTGTAGCAGCCGATGATGTTGGCGCTGAGGATCCCTTCCCACGGGCCTTCCACCGAATAGCCGCCGAGGTGGATCACCGCGTCGACACCCTTCGTGATGCGCAGGGCGGCCTTGAAATCCGAAATGTCGGCGCGCATGAACGCCTGGCCCTTGAACTTCTCCTTCAGGTCGCGCAGATCGGAAGCGCGGATGCGGTACTTCGCCGCCAGCTCGCGCCGCAGGTGGGTGCCGACGTCGCCGGCGGCACCGGTGATGAGCACGGTCTTCATGGTTCCTCCCCAAGCCAGTATAGCGATTGCCGCCGCCCCGGCGCTGTGTTACTAAGCTTCCGCCATGTTCCGGGTCCTCGTCCTGCTGCTCGCGCTCGCCGTCGCGGCAACCGCCGCGGCGCAGACCATCTACCGGTGGACCGACGCGAACGGGAAGGTCCACTACACCAGCGAGCCCCGGCCGAACGCCGAGGCGAGCGCGATCCGCTCGCGCGTCAGCTCCTACGGCGCGCCGGCCAAGGTGGAGCCCGCGCCGGGCGCGCCCGCGGCCCAGGCCACGCAAACGGTGGTGATGTACGCGACCACTTGGTGCCCCTATTGCGCGAAAGCGCGCGACTACTTCGCGCGATCCGGCATCGCCTACGTCGAGCACGACATCGAGAAGTCCGCGAGCGCCAACGCCGAGTTCAAGCGCCTGGGCGGGCGCGGCGTGCCGCTCATTCTCGTCGGCCGCGAGAAGATGAGCGGCTTCAGCGAGCAGGGATTCGAGAACCTGCTGGCGCGCGCGGCGCCCTGAACATGAGCAACTGGCAGCCGAGCCCACGCTATCCCGATTCCGCCGTGCAGGACGTCGACGCGTCCTTCGCGCGCTACCGGCTGCCGCTCGCCAAGATCGAGCGCCTCGCCACGGGCCTCACGCGCTGGGCCGAAGGCCCGGTGTGGTTCGGCGACCTGCGCTGCCTGCTGTGGAGCGACGTGCCCGGCGACTGCATGTGGCGCTGGGACGAGGCGACGGGCGCGGTCGGCGTCTGGCGCAAGCCCTCCGGGTACGCCAACGGCAACACGCGCGACCGCCAGGGGCGCCTGCTCACCTGCGAGCACGGCGGGCGGCGCGTCTCGCGCACCGAGCCCGACGGCACGGTCACCACGCTCGCCGATCGCTTCGAGGGCAAGCGGCTCAATTCACCGAACGACGTGGTGTGCAAGGCCGACGGCTCGATCTGGTTCACCGACCCGAGCTTCGGCATCCTCGGCTGGTACGAGGGGCACAAGGCGAGCGCCGAGCTGCCGACCAACGTCTACCGCATCGACCCTGCGGGCGCGCTGTCGATCGTCGCGGAGGGCATCAACCAGCCGAATGGCCTCGCGTTCTCGCCCGACGAGTCGATCCTGTACATCGTCGAGTCGCGCTCGGTGCCGCGCAAGATCCTCGCCTACGACGTGGTCGGCGGAAAGTCGCTGTCCAGGCGCCGCGTGCTGATCGACGCCGGCCCCAAGGGCACGCCCGACGGCTTTCGCGTCGACGTCGACGGCAACCTCTGGTGCGGCTGGGGCATGGGCGAGGAGGGCCTCGACGGCGTGCACGTGTTCAACCCGGACGGCAAGCTGATCGGGCGCATCGACCTTCCCGAGCGCTGCGCCAACGTGTGCTTCGGCGGCGTGCACCGCAATCGGCTGTTCATGGCGGCGAGCACGTCGCTGTACGCGCTCTATGTGAACACGCAGGGGCTGCCCTACTTCTAGCTAGCGGGGCGGCCCGTCAGCCGCGCACCACCATCACCGAGCGCGGGCAGTGCCGCACCACGTGCGCGGCGTTCGCGCCGAGCAGGTAGTCCCTGATCTCGGGCTTGTGCGAGGCCATCACCACGAGATCGGCGCCGATCTTCTCCGCGGCGGCGAGGATTTCCTTGTAGATCGTGCCCTGCGCGACGATGTCCTGAACCTTGACGCCCGCGGGAACGTGCTGCTTCACGAAGTTGCGCAGGTCGCTCGCCGCCGCCTCGAGCATCTTCTTGTTCGCGTCGGCGGGAAAGAACGGGCTGACGCGCGGGCCGATCGCCGGCAGCACGGTGATGACGTGCAGCACCGCCGCCGAGGCCTTGCACAGCTCGAGCGCGGCGGGCAGCGCGCGTCGCCAGCTGCCCGGTTCGCCCAGATCCACTGCCAGCAGGATGTCTTTGAACATGGCTCCCCCTCAGGATTTCGCCGGCGCCGGCGCGGCCGTCTCGCGCCGCGCGCGCTGCAGCGCGATGATCAGCCCGAGCAGGAGCACGGCCGGGAGGAACATCC
>JBFFZT010000392.1:0-2977 GCA_041568535.1 Burkholderiales bacterium
CGTCGCGGAGCGTGGGCGGCTCCTCGGGCGGCGCGGCGGCCGCGGTGGCAACGGGAATGCTCCCGTTCGCCGACGGCGGCGATCTGGGCGCGTCGCTGCGCAATCCCGGAAATTTCTGCAATGTCGTCGGCTTCCGGCCCTCGCCCGGGCGCGTGCCGCACTGGCCCGCGCTCAATGCCTGGAACACGCTGAGCGTGCTCGGCCCCATCGCGCGCACCGTCGAGGACGCCGCGTTCCTGCTCTCGGCGATGGCCGGGCCGGATGCGCGCGCGCCGGTGACGATCAGCGAGCCGGGCTCGATCTTCGCAAGACCGCTGAAGCGCTCGTTCAGAAAGGTGCGCGTCGCCTGGACCAAGGACTTCGGCGGCCTGCCGGTGGAGCCCGCGGTGACCGAGGTGCTGGAAAAGCAGCGCAAGGTGTTCAGGGACCTCGGCTGCGTCGTCGAGGAAGCCTGTCCCGACTTCACCGGCGCGGTGGAGGCATTCGAGACGCTGCGCGCCGCCGGCTTCGTGCAGAACTACGCCGAGCTGGTGCGCACGCGCCGCGCCGAGGTCAAGGACACGGTGATCTGGAACGTGGAGCAGGGCCTGAAGCTGACGCCGGAGAGGATCGCCCGCGCCGAAAGCCTGCGCACCGAGCTCTACCACCGCATGCGCAAATTCCTGGAGCGGTACGACTTCCTGCTCGGCCCGGTCAACCAGGTGGTGCCGTTCCCGGTGGAAACGGAGTACCCGACCGAGATCGCCGGCGTGAAGATGACGAATTATCTCGACTGGATGAAGAGCTGCTACTTCATCACAGTGACCAGCCATCCTGCGATCTCGGTGCCGGCGGGCTTCACGCCGGAGGGCTTGCCGGTGGGATTGCAGATCGTCGGGCGCTACCGCGACGACTTCGGCGTGCTGCAGCTCGCGCATGCCTTCGAGCGCGAGACTCAGGTCTTCGGCAGGCGCCCCATCAGGTAGAACTCGTCGTTCGGCCGCATGGCGGTGAAGTCCGCCATGCGGTTGGACAGCGCGAAGAACGCGACGATGGCGGCGATGTCCCAGGCGTCCTCGTCGGTGAAGCCGTGCCGGCGCAGCGCCTCGAGGTCGGCGTCGGCGAGCTTGTAGGACTCGAGCGCCACCTTCATGGCGAAATCGAGCATCGCCTTCTCGCGCGGCGGGATGTCGGCCTTGCGGTAGTTGATCGCCACCTGGTCGGCGACCAGCGCGTTCTTCGCCCGGATGCGCAGGACCGCGCCGTGGGCCACCACGCAGTACTGGCAGTGGTTGGCCGCGGAGGTCGCGACCACGATCATCTCGCGCTGCGCCTTGGTGAGCCCGCCCTCCTTCTCCATGAGGGCGTCGTGGTAAGCGAAGAACGCGCGGAACTCCTCCGGGCGGTGCGCGAGCACCAGGAACACGTTGGGCACGAAGCCGGCCTTGTCCTGCACGGCGAGGATGCGCGCGCGCACGTCCTCGGGCAGGTTCTTGAGCTCGGGAGCGGGGAAGCGGCTGACCGGCTGGCTCATGGCGAGGGGCATTCTATCGCCCCCCGGTATCGGTTAACATCCACGGGCCAACCTTGGAGGAGGAGGGATACATGACCCCCGCATTGCTTCGCGCGGCGCTTGGCGCCACGCTCGCTTTCTCCGTCGCCGCGCACGCCGACGTCAAGCTGCCGCCGACCATTTCCTGGAGCGCCTACGACGTGGGCTCCGGCGGCTACAACCAGGCCGTCGCCATCGGCAACGCGCTCAAGCAGAAGTACAACGTAAGCCTCAGGGTGCTGCCGGGCAAGAACGACGTCTCGCGCAACCTGCCGATCCGCGAAGGCCAGGTGCAGTTCTCGGCCAACGGCGTGGGCGGCGCGTACCTCGCGATGGAGGGCGTGTTCGAGTTCGGCGCGCCGAGCTGGGGCCCGCAACCGATCCGCGGCCTGATGCTGAACACGTCCGACCAGGTGCTGACGGTGATCGCCGCCGGCGACGCGGGCGTGCGCACCATCGCCGACCTGAAGGGCAAGCGCGTCGCCTGGGTGATCGGCTCGCCCGCGCTCAACCAGAACATCACCGCCATGCTCGCGTTCGCCGGCCTCACCTGGGACGACGTGAAGAAGGTCGAGTTCGGCGGCTTCGGCGCGGCGATGGACGGCATCATCAACAACCAGGTCGACGCGGCGTTCACCTCGTCGATCTCGGGCAAGGCCTACCAGATCGCCAAGTCGCCGCGCGGCCTGGTGTACCCGGTGATCTCGCACAAGGACAAGGCGGGCTGGGCGCGCATGAACGCGGTGGCGCCGTTCTTCTTCCCGTTCATGGGCACCGAGGGCGCGGAGCTGTCGAAGGACAAGCCCGCGGAGTCGGCAACCTATCCGTACCCGATCCTGATGACCTACGCGGTGCAGGACGCCGACCTCGTCTACAACATGACCAAGGCGATGGTCGAGACCTACGACATGTACAAGGACGCCGCGCCGGGCAACGCCGGCTGGTCGGTCGAGCGGCAGAACTTCGCCTGGGTGATCCCGTTCCACGACGGCGCGATCCGCTTCTGGAAGGAAAAGGGCAAGTGGGGCGCCGCCGAGCAGGCGCACAACGACAAGCTGCTGCAGCGCCAGAAGGTGCTCGCCACCGCCTGGGCCGAGGTGAAGAAGGGCGCGCACGCCAACGACGAGGCGTTCGTCGCCGCCTGGCAGAAAGCGCGCGCCGCGGCGCTCACCAAGGCGGGCTTCGACCCGGTGACGACGAGCTGGTGAGCTAGGCCCGCGCCATGTCCGGCGCCGACGCCGCCGCGGCGCCGATCGAAGCGCGCTACCGCGCGCTCGCGCCGCTGTGGCGCGTGGTCCTGATCGCGCTCGTCTCGGGCGCGATCGGGCTCGCGCTCAACCAGCTCCTCAACCTCGGCTTCTTCGTCGGCAAGACGCTCCTCGACACCGCGTACCTGTACTGGCTGTGCGCGCTGCTGGTGGGGGGCGTCTTCCTGCTGGTGCCGGC
>JBFFZT010000393.1:0-2976 GCA_041568535.1 Burkholderiales bacterium
ACGCCGTTCCGCCTGATCGCGGAAGCGCAGCGCGGCTGGTTCGCGCATCCGTTCATGCCCTGGGCGGACCAGCCGCTCGCCAAGCAGCTCGCCGCCTCGAACGATCTGTTCCTGCGCGTGACGCAGCGCTACGAAAAGCCCGAGTGGCGCGTGGCGGACGCCGACATCGAGGTCGCGCTCGACAAACCCTTCTGCAAGCTCCTGCACTTCAAGCCCGCCGCGCCGCGCGGCCGGCCGGTGCCCAAGGTGCTCGTCGTTGCGCCGCTCTCCGGGCACCACGCGACGCTGCTGCGCGACACCGTGCGCACGCTCATCGCCGAGCACGACGTGTGGGTCACCGACTGGGTCGACGCGCGCATGGTGCCGCTCGCCGCGGGGCCGTTCCGCCTCGCCGACTACGTCGATTACGTGCGCGAGTTCATCGGGCTGCTCTCGCCCGAGCTGCACGTCATCTCGGTGTGCCAGCCGACGGTGCCGGTGCTCTGCGCCATCGCGCTCATGGCCGAAGCGGGCGAAGCGCATCCGCCGAAGACCATGGTGATGATGGGCGGGCCGATCGACGCGCGAAAGAGCCCCACCGCGGTCAACAACCTCGCCATGACGCGGCCGCTGTCGTGGTTCGAGCGCCACGTCATCCACCGCGTGCCGGCGAAGTACCCGGGCTACCACCGGCGCGTGTATCCGGGCTTCCTGCAGCACCTCGGGTTCGTCGCCATGAACCCGGACCGGCACCTGAACGCGCACACCGACTACTTCAACCACCTCGTCGAGGGCGACGAAGACTCGGCAGAGCGCCACCGCGAGTTCTACGACGAGTACAACGCCGTCATCGACCTGCCCGCCGAGTACTACCTCGACACCGTGAAGGCGGTGTTCCAGGACTTCGCGCTGCCCAAGGGCCGCATGTTCATCGGCGAGCGCCTGGTGCGGCCGCAGACCATCCGCGACACCGCGCTCCTCACCATCGAGGGCGAGCTCGACGACATCTCGGGCAACGGCCAGACCGAGGCCGCGCACCTGCTGTGCCTCAACATCCCGCGCGAGCGGCGCCAGCACTTCCTCGCGCCGCGCGTCGGCCACTACGGCATCTTCAGCGGCCGCAAGTGGCGCGAGATCATCTACCCGCGCGTGCGCGAGTTCATCCGCGCGCACGGGTAAATGGGGACAGACCCCATTTTTCTCATCCGCACGTCATTCGCAAGCTAGAGAAACGGGGTCTGTCCCCGTTCAGGGCTGGTAGATCGTCGCTCGCACCGGCGTCGGGTTGAAGTCGTTTACCGGGTTGTTCATCTGCGGGCAGTTGGAGATCACCGCGAGCACGTCCATCTCGGCGCGCAGGTCGACGTAGTCCCCGGGCTTGGAAATGCTCGGCCCCATGTCCATCGCGCCGTCGGCGCCGACCGGCACGTACATGAAGAAGTTGAGGTTGGCGACCATGTCGCGCGGCCCCATGCCGTAGCGCGCGAGCTGGTCGAGGAAGTTCTGCCGGCAGTTGGGGTCGCCGGGCTTGCCGTAGCGCCGGCGGTTGAGCGCCGAGGAGCAGCAGCCGCCGATCGTGTCGTGAAAGCCGCAGGTGTCCTCGATCACGCTGAACAGCGGGTTGCAGTTCACCGAGTAGAGCACCGTGCCCTTGCGGATGAAGATGCCGCCGTTGATCTTCATCGTGTCGGCGGCGGCGTAGCGGTCCTCGTAGTCGCGCGCGTTGTAGCAGAGGAAATCGACCGCCTGGCGGCCCTCGAGGTCGACGATGCGCAGCACCTGGCCGCGCGAGAGCTCGCGGCTCCAGCCGGCGCGCGCCGGGATGACCTCGGAGGAGATGACGATTCCCGGGACCTGCTCGGCGGCGCTTGGCATGGGCCTGCCTCTCGGAGACTGAAGCGCACCCAGATTAGCGGGGTCTGTCCCTGTTTGCTAGCGTTCGCCGACTTCACCCCGTCGCCATCCCCCGCCGCGTCGCCGCGAGCAACAGCTCCGCCCGGGAAGACACCCCGAACGCGGCGTACACCGCCATGACATGGTGCTTCGTCGTGGACTCGGCGATGCCGAGCTCCTCGGCGATCTGGCCGATGGTGCGCCCTGCGAGCAGGCGCAGCAGCACGTCGCGCTGGCGCTCGGTGAGCGCCGCTTCCTCGTTCGCCGTGCCGTTGCCGTTCTTCGCCGGCTCGGGACGCTTTCTCTCTTCGTAGTCCTCGCCCAGGGCCTCCGGCGGCACGTAGCGCCCGCCTTCGGCGATGAGCCGCAGCGCGTTCACCATCACCTTGGGCCCGGCCGACTTGGGGATGAAGCCCGCCGCGCCGAGAGCGAGGCAGCCGCGGATGACGTTGCGCCCGTCTTCGCTCGAGATCACCACCACGCGCGCGTCAGGAAACGCGCGGCGAAAGCGCAGCAGCGACTCGATGCCGCCGCATCCCGGCAGCCCGAGATCGAGCATCACCAGGTCCGCCGGGCTGTCGCGCATGGCGTCGAATGCGACCTCGAGGTCGCCCGCAAGCCGGATCACCGCCCCGGCAATGGCGTGGCCGGCCGCGCCGCGCAGGTACTCGGCCACGATCGGGTGGTCATCGACGATGAGGACGTTCATGGCGGGCGGCGCTGGCGAGAAGCGGATTGTTCGTTACCCAGTAACGCACGACAAGGCCCGCGGCGGACAGGAATTCCTCACGTCCCGCGCAACTGCATGATTTAGCTCGCGGCCGCGGTCTGTCTTCTCAAAAAGAGATTGTTCGCGACGAGCGCGCCGATCACCACCGCCGCCCCCAGGAGCTCGATCGCGACGTAGCTGCGCCCGAGCCAGGCCTCGATCGCGAACACGATCACGGGCACAAGGTTGAGCATCAGCATCGTGTTGAGCGCGCCAAGGTGCTTCACGCCGTTGTTGAAGCCGAGCACGCCGAGCACCACGGTGAAGACGACGAAATAGGCGAGTTGCCACTTCACCGACCACACCGCCTCGAAGCTCGGCAGCTCCACGAACCC
>JBFFZT010000394.1:0-2965 GCA_041568535.1 Burkholderiales bacterium
CGCTCGCGCGCTCGCGCGTGCTCGCGCCGCAGGAGGCGGCGGCGCTTGCCGAGGAGCTGGTGCGCCCGCTCGCGGCGCCGTTCGAGTTCGCGGGCGGGGTCTCGGTGTCGCCCGGCGTGCGCGTCGGCATCGCGCAGAGCGGCGTCGAGGCGCGCGACGGGCAGACGCTGCTGGCGCAGGCCGACCTCGCCCTCGCGCGCGCCTACGGCAGCGAAGAGGCCAAGTACCAGTTCTTCTCGCCCGCGCTTGCCGCCGAAACGCGCACGCGCCAGACGCTATCGCGCGATCTGGAGCGCGCGCTGCAGGCCGGCGAGCTGACGGTGGCGCTGCAGCCGAAGTTCCGTCTGGCGCGCTCGGGCCCGCTCACGCTCGACGGCGCGGAGCTGCTGCTGCGCTGGCGGCATTCCGAGCGCGGGGCGGTGAGCCCGGCGGACTTCATCCCGCTCGCCGAGACCAGCGGCCTCATCGTGCCGATCGGCGAGTTCGTGCTCGGCTCGGCCTGCAGCCTGGCCGCCGGCTGGCGCGCGCGCTTCGGGCGCACGCCGCGCCTCGCGGTGAACCTGTCGGCGCGCCAGTTCGTCGAGCCCAACCTGCTCGAGCGCAGCGGCGAGATCATCGCGCAGGCGGGCATCCCGGCCGAGGCCATCGAGTTCGAGGTGACGGAATCGGCGGCGATGCGCGACGTCACGCGCACCGCGCATACGCTCGCCGCGCTGCGCGAGCTCGGCGTGCACATCTCGATCGACGATTTCGGCACCGGCTACTCGTCGCTCAACTACCTGCGGCGCTTCGCGGTCGATGCGATCAAGATCGACAAGTCCTTCGTCGACGACATCGGCGCCGACCGCAACGCCGAGGCGATCTGCGATGCGGTCCTGCGCCTCGGCCAGTCGCTCGGCACGCGCGTCATCGCCGAAGGCGTCGAGAACACGGTGCAGCAGGAGTTCCTGCTGCAGCGCCGCTGCGACGCCGTGCAGGGCTACCTTTACGGGCGCCCGGTGCCCGCCGCCGAGTTCGAGAAGCTGCACCTCGCCGACTGGGTGCCGGCATGAGGCGCGCCGCGCTCGCCGCGCTGCTCCTCGTGCCCGGCCTGGCGCTCGGCCAGGGGACCTACGACCGCGCGGAATGGCCGAAGACCGACTTCAGCAAGCGCACGGTGGAGCTCGACGAGATCATGTCGGGCGGCCCGCCCAAGGACGGCATTCCGGCGATCGACCAGCCGCGCTTCGTGGGGGCGCGCGCGGCGCGCGCGTGGCTGCGCGCCGAGGAGCCGGTGATCGCGGTGCGCGTCGGCAAGGAGGCGCGCGCCTATCCCCTGCAGATCCTCATGTTCCACGAGATCGTGAACGACGAGATCGCCGGGCGGCCGGTGGCGGTCACTTTCTGCCCGCTGTGCAACGCCTCGATCGTGTTCGAGCGGCGTCTGGGCCAGCGCACGCTCGACTTCGGCACCACCGGGCGCCTGCGCCTGTCGGACCTGGTGATGTACGACCGGCAGACCGAGTCCTGGTGGCAGCAGTTCACGGGCGAGGCGATCGTCGGCGAGCTCACGGGTACGCGCCTCGCGCGTGTGCCCTCCGAGATCGTAGCCTTCGCGGACTTCTCCGCCGCGCACCCGGCCGGGCTGGTGCTGTCGCGCGAGACCGGTTACGCACGGCCCTACGGGCGCAACCCCTACGTCGGCTACGACGACATCCGCCAGAGCCCGTTCCTGCTCTCGCAGGCGCCCGACGGGCGCCTGCCGCCCATGGAGCGCGTGCTCTCGGTGACCGCCGGGGGCAAACATCGCCTGTACCCCCTTTCGCTTCTCGAGCGCCACCCGGTTTCGAACCGCGAGCTCGCGGGCCTGCCTTACGTCGTGTTCGCGCGCAGCGGCGGCATCGCCTCCCCGCTCGATACGCGCGACATCGCCGAGGGCCGCCGCATCGCGGCAGCCACCGCGTTCGACCGGCGCCTGGAAGACCGCGTGCTCGAGTTCGAGGCGCGCGACGGGCGCTACTTCGACCGTGCCACGCGCTCGGAATGGAACATCCTGGGCGAGGCGATCACCGGGACGCTCAAGGGCAAGCGCCTCGCCGCCCTGCCCGACAGCGGCGTGCACTTCGCCTTCGCCTGGCTCGCGTTCGTCCCCGACAGCGAGATCGTGCGCGCGCTGCCCTGAGTCAGCGCGGCAGCGTCACCTGCATCGTCTCGCCGTCGTAGCCTTTCGGCTTGTGGCGCGCACGCACGGTGACCTGCGTCACCCCCGCGGGAATGCGCACGCCATACAGGTCGCGCGTGAACGGCTGCTCGGTCTCATGCGGGTGGTAAAGGATGCGCCGGCCGAGCACCTTGCCGTCCGGGCCGAGGACTTCGAAGGCGTCGGCATAGTAGTCCCAGCCCTTGTCCACGCTCTTTACCGTGACGTCGAAGTCGTAGGTGCCGCTTGAACTGCGGCGCACCTTGACGTCCACCACGTCGGCCTCGCCGGCGAAGGCAGCCTGCGCGACCAGCATTGCGAAGACGACGAGCACTCTCATCATGGCATCCTCTTGGCCGCGGCGTACGCCGCGAGTCCCGCCTCGCGGTCGATCGGCACCACTTCTTTGAGCGTCGTGCCGCCGCGAGGTTGCAGCTCGGGGGGAAAAAAGGCGAGCTTCTGCGTCTTCGCCAGCTTCTCCGCGCGGCCAGGATCGAGGTCGCGCTCGTTGGCCGCCGCCGGCGTCACCGCCACGCCGTCTACGATCTCGAGGTCGAACCACCAGCGCTTCACCGGGTTACGCGTCCCGCCGCCGCTGGCGTCGTCGTACTCGATCAGCGCGCGGCGCGCGGCCGGCACCTCGATCGACAGCCACAGCAGCTTCTCCGACTCCACCAGGTCCTCGCGGTTGTAGGGGCAGGTCTTCATGCAGCGGCCGCAGGCCGAGCCCTTGGCGTTGGTAAGGCGGTAGCGCCCGCACTTCTCGACATCGGGCTTCCAGATCTC
>JBFFZT010000395.1:0-2959 GCA_041568535.1 Burkholderiales bacterium
GATGCTGAAGCGCGTGGCGCGGTTTTCGCGCCTGAAGGGCTCCGACGGCGGCCTGCCCGACAGCCCGCTGCCCGAGTGCGAGCGCACGCTCTACGCGGTGATCGGCTTCTCGCCGCCGAAGAAGGGGAACAAGGCGACCACCTCGCCCGTGGGCGACAACGCCTCGTCGACGCCCGCCATCGCCATCGCCGAAGGCTTCAACCTCGGCTACTGCAAGGCAAAGCCCGGCCGCGGACCGCTGATGCACAACCACGACACCAACGAGACCTTCATCGCCATGACGGGGCGCTGGCGCTGCGAGTGGAACGAGGGGAAGAAGAAGCAGCACGTCGACCTCAATCCGTACGACGTGATCTCGTTCCCGCCCGGCATGGCGCGGCGCTTCATGAACGTCACCTACCGCGAGCCGAAGAAGGAGCACCTGCTGATGTTCGTCATCGGCGGCAACCAGCCGCGCGCCGAGTTCACCCCGGCGGCGATGCGCCGCTGCGAGGAATGGCAGGCCTCGGTCAGGTCCCGAGGTAGTAGCGCTTCACCAGGTCGTTATTCTCGAGCTCGGCGACCGAGCGCCCGTCGAACACGATCTCGCCGTGCACGATGATGTAGCCGCGGTCGGCGATGCGGATCGCCTGGTGGAAGTTCTGCTCGGCCATCAGCACGGTGAGGCCGTAGCGGTCCTTGAGCTCCTTGATCTTGGTGATGGTGCTCGACACCAGGATCGGCGCCAGGCCCACCGAGGGCTCGTCGACCAGCAGTAGCCGCGGCGCCGACATCAGCGCGCGGCCGATGGCGAGCATCTGCTGCTGGCCGCCCGACATCGAGCCGGCGAGCTGGCGCCGGCGCTCGGCGAGCGCCGGGAACGCCTCGTAGGCGAAGGCGAGGTTCGTGGCGATGCTGCTGCGCGCGGCGGGGCGGAACGCACCGAGCAGCAGGTTCTCCTCCACCGTGAGCTTGGGAAACAGGCGCCGGCCCTCGGGCACCATGGCGACGCCGAGGTTCACGATCTGCTCGGTGGTGAGGCGCGTCAGGTCGTGCTCGGCGCCGTCCATCGAGAGCACGATGCTCCCCTGCGTCGGGCGCACGATGCCCATCACGCACTTCATCAGCGTGCTCTTGCCGTTGCCGTTGGTGCCGAGCAGCGCCACGGTCTCGGTGTCCTGGATGTCGAGCGACACGCCGTGCAGCGCGCGCACCGCGCCGTAGCCGGCCTCCACGCCGCGCACGGAGAGGCTAAGCGCCAAGGTAGGCCCTCTGCACGTCGGCGTTGGCCACCGTCTGGTCCGGGGTGCCCTCGCAGATGATGCGCCCGGCGTCCAGGCACACCACGCGCTGCGAGAAGCGCATCACCGCCTGCATGATGTGCTCGATCATGATGATGGTGATGCCGGCCTGGTTCAGCTTGAACAGGATCGCCAGCACCTCGTCGACCTCGTTGCCCGAGAGGCCCGCCATCGCTTCGTCGGAGATCAGCAGGCGCGGGTGCGCCGCCATGGCGCGCGCCAGCTCGAGCTTGCGCATGTCGACCTGGGTGAGGCCCGCCGAGTCGTGCTGCGCGCGCGCCGCGAGCCCCATGGTCTCGAGGATGCGCATCGCCTCGTCGGAGGCGTTGCGCTGCTCGGTGCGCGAACGCGCCGCGTACTCGAGCGGCACGCGCAGGTTGTCGAGCACGCTCATGCTGCGGAACGGCTTCGGAATCTGGAAGCTCCTCGCGATGCCGAGGCGCGCGCGCTTGAACGGCGGCAGGCGCGTGATGTCGCGCCCCTCGAACTCGACGCGGCCCTCGTCGTTGAACAGCGCGCCCGAGACGCAGTTGATGAGCGTGGTCTTGCCCGAGCCGTTGGGGCCGATGAGGCCGAGGCGCTCGCCGGGGGCCACCTGGAGGGAAATGCCCTCCAGCGCGGTGAAGCCGCCGAAGCGCTTGGCCAGCCCCGACACCTGGAGCAGGGCGCTCATGCCTTGCGCTTCTTCCAGTGCTTGCGCACCAGGCCGACGATGCCCTGCGGCGCGAGCGTGATGAACAGCACCAGCATGATGCCGACCAGCAGCACGTTGAGCTCGGAGGAGATGGTCACGGTGATAATCTCCTGCATCGAGCCGACGAGCAGCGCGCCGATCACCGGCCCGGCCCAGTGCGAGGTGCCGCCGATCATCGGCATGGCGATCGAGTTCACGGCGATGAACAGGTTGAACGCCGAGATCGGATCCACGTAGGTGACGAAGTAGGGGTAAGGGGCCCCCGCGACGCCCATCATCGCGCCCATCACCGTGGTGGAGACGAGCTTCAGGCGCAGCGTCGGCACGCCCGAGCACTCCGCGGCCACCTCGTCGTCGCGGATCGCGGCGAGGCCGCGCCCGATGCGCGAGCTGGAGAGCTTGCGCGACACCGCGATCGCGCCCAGCGCCAGCACCAGCATCACCATGAACAGCATCTCGCTGTAGCTGTCGAACCACAGGTGCTGGTCGGGCGTGAGCATATAGGTGCCCTTGGCGCCGCCGACGAAGCTCCAGTTGTTGACCAGCGTCTCCAGCACGATGCCCATGGCGAGCGTGGCGATGGCGAAGTACACGCCCTTCAGCCTGAGCGTGAGGTAGCCGACGCCCAGGCCGATCAGCCCGCACACCAGCGCCGCGGCAAGGATGGTCGCGGCGAGCGGCAGGGCGAAGGCCTTGTGCAGGAAGATGGTGGTGTAGGCGCCCACCGCGAAGAACGCGGCGCTGCCGAAGTTCACGTACCCGGTGAAGCCGCCGAGGATGTTCCAGGCCACCGCCATGATGAGGGCCTGCAACACCACGTAGGTCGCGTTGAAGTAGTACGGGTTGTCGGCGAGCTCGGTGAAGCCCACGCCCGCGGCCAGCACCGCGGCGCTCGCCGCCCAGAAGCCCCAGCCGCGCACGGCTATCTCCCGAACAGGCCCGAAGGCCGGAGGGCGAGCGTGAGGAGCAGCACGCCGAAGGCCAC
>JBFFZT010000396.1:0-2950 GCA_041568535.1 Burkholderiales bacterium
ACCACCAGGTCGCCGACCAGATTCATACGCTGATCCGTGCCGGCACGCTGCGCGCGGGCGAGCGCGTGCCCTCGGTGCGACGCCTGTCGCGCCAGCAGGGCGTGAGCGTCGCCACCGTGCTGCAGGCCTACCAGCGGCTCGAGGACGCCGGCCTCATCGAGGCGCGGCCGCAGTCGGGCTACTACGTGAAGCGCGCCAGCGCACCGATGGCCGAGCCGGCGCCCTCCAAGCCGCCGCAACGCGCTCTCGCAGTCGAGGTCAACGCGCTCGCCGACGTCATGATGGCCGCCGCCCAGGACCCGAAGATGGTGACCTTCGGCTCGGCCTGTCCCAACGGCGACATGTTCGCGCTGGAGCGCGTGCGCCGGGTGCTGTCGTCGCGCGCGCGGCGCAGCCGCGCCGCGCTCGGCACGTACGGGCTGCCGCCCGGCGCCGAAGCGCTGCGCCGCGCGATCGCGCGCCGCGCGCTGGAATGGGGCTGCCGCATCGACCACCGCAACCTCGTCACCACCAACGGCTGCATGGAGGCGATCAACCTGTGCCTGCGCGCGGTGACGCGCCCCGGGGACACGGTGGCGCTGGAATCGCCCACCTATTACGGGTTCCTGCAGATCCTGCAGGCGCTCGGCCTGAAGGCGCTCGAGATCCCCACCCACCCGCGTTCCGGAATCTCGCTCGAAGCGCTCGAAGTGGCGCTCGACGCGCACGACGTGAAGGCCGTGCTGGTGATGCCGAACGTCTCCAACCCGGTGGGCGCGACCATGTCCGAGCAGGCGAAGAAGCGCCTGGTCGAGCTGCTGGCGGGCAAGGGCGTGCCGCTCATCGAGGACCACATCTATTCGGAGCTCAGCTTCGACGCCACGTCGCGGCGCGCCGCCAAGTGCTTCGACCGCACCGGCAACGTCATGCTGTGCAGCTCGTTCTCGAAGACGCTGGCGCCGGGCCTGAAGTCCGGCTTCATCGAGCCGGGGCGCTGGCGCGACGCCATCCGCATGCTCAAGTTCGTCTCGAGCGGCGGCAACGCCGAGCTCGTGGAGCTCACCCTCGCGGAGCTGCTCGAGTCCGGCGGCTACGAACGGTCGCTGCGTCAGCTGCGCCGGCGCTTCGAGCAGCAGGTGGACGCGGCGCGCGGCGTGATCGCCGAGAGCTTCCCGCGCGGCACGCGCGTGACGCGCCCGACCGGCGGCTTCATCCTCTGGGTGGAGCTGCCGAAGGCCTGCGACTCGATCGAGCTGTTCGAGAAGCTGCTCGAGCGCGGCATCTCCATCGCGCCCGGGCCGATGTTCTCGGCCTCGCAGCGCTACCGCAATTGCATGCGCATCAGCGTCGGCCACCCGTGGACCGAGCGTTCCGAGAAGGCGCTCGCCGAAGTGGGCCGGCTCGCGCGCGCGCAGCTCGGGGAAGTGCCGGCCCGCCCCTAGCGCCCCGCTATACTCGCTCCGCCATGCAGCTGGCGGACATCGGGGCCAATCTCACGCACACGTCCTTCCGCGACGACCTCGACGCGGTGCTCGAGCGCGCGCGCGCGCACGGCGTCGCGCACATCGTCGTCACCGGGACCACGGTGGCGGAAAGCCGCCGCGCCGCCGCGCTCGCCGAGGCGCATGGCCTGTATGCCACCGCCGGCGTGCACCCGCACCACGCACGTGAATGCGACGACAACACGATCCCCGCGCTGCGCGAGATCGCCTCGCACCCGCGCGTCGTCGCCCTCGGTGAGTGCGGCCTGGACTTCAACCGCAACTACTCGCCGCACCCGAGCCAGGAGAAATGGTTCGTGGCGCAGCTCGAGCTCGCCGCCGAGCTCGGCAAGCCGCTGTTTCTTCACTCGCGCGACGCGCACCCGCGTTTCGCCGAGATCCTGCGCAACCTGCGCGTCGGGCGCGCCGTCGCGCACTGCTTCACCGGCGCGGCCGCCGAGCTGCGCGCCTACCTGGATCTCGGCCTGTACATCGGCATCACCGGCTGGATCTGCGACGAGCGCCGCGGCCGGCACCTGGTCGATCTGGTGAAGGAGATTCCGCAGGACCGGCTGCTGCTCGAGACCGATTCGCCCTACCTCACGCCGCGCGACCTGCATCCGCAGCCCAAGGCGCGGCGCAACGAGCCGGCGCACCTGCCGCACATCCTGCGCGCCGTGGCGCGCGCGCGCGGCGAGGCGCCCGAAGCGCTCGCCGCGGCGACCACGCGCAACGCGCGGGCCTTCTTCGGCATCGCATGAACCTCGCGCACCTGCTGCACAGCGCCGCGCGCCGCCTGCCGCAGGCGCCGGCGCTCGCGCGCGGCAAGCGCACCGTGGCGAGCTACGGCGAGTTCTCCGAGCGCGTCGCGCGCCTGGCGGGCGGCCTGCGCCGCCGCGGCCTGGCGCAGGGCGACCGCGTGGCGTTCGCCATGAAGAACTGCCCCGAGTACTACGAGGTGCTGTTCGCCTGCTGGCACGCGGGCCTCACCGCAGTGCCGATGAACGCGAAGCTGCACGCGCGCGAGCTCGCCTACATCCAGGAGAACTCGGGCGCGAAGCTCAGCTGCGTGACGCCCGATCTCGAGTCGGCGGCGCCCGCCGCGATCTCGGTCGCCTCGAGAGAGTTCGCGCAGCTGCGCCAGGCCGAGCCGATGCCCGCGGCCGACACCGCGCCCGACGATGTCGCCTGGCTGTTCTATACCAGCGGCACCACCGGCGTGCCCAAGGGCGCGATGCTCACGCACCGCAATCTGCTCTTCGCCACCCAGGCCTACTACGCCGACATCGACCGGCTCGGCCCCGGCGACTCGATCCTGCACGCGGCGCCCATGTCGCACGGCTCGGGGCTCTACGGCGTGCCGCACGTCGCGGCGGGCGCGCTCAACGTCATCCCGGAAAGCGGCGGCTTCGAGCCCGACGAGATCTTCCGCCTGATCGCCGCGCACCACGGCGTGTCCTTCTTCGCCGCGCCGACCATGATCGTGCGCC
>JBFFZT010000397.1:0-2941 GCA_041568535.1 Burkholderiales bacterium
GAAGACCAGCGCCACGCCCGACGGCGACGGCTATCGCGTCACCGGCAGCAAGGTGTTCTCGACCCATGGCCCCTACGCGTCCGTGATCCTCGCCTACGTGCGCTACGGGCCCGGCGTGGGCGGCATCGGCTCGGTGCTGATCGAGCCAGGCTGGAAGGGCGTGACGCTCGGTAAGCCCTCGCGCTTCATGTCCGGCGAGGAATGGGTCGAGATCCATTTCGAGGACGTGCGTGTGCCGCGCGAGAACGTGCTCCTCGGGCCCGGGGGCTTCAAGAAACAGATCGCCGGTTTCAACGTGGAGCGCATCGGCAACACCGCGCGCTCGCTCGCCCTCGGCCGCTACGCGTATGAGGCAGCCCGTGAGTGGGCGCTCACCCGCCAGCAGTTCGGGCGGCCTCTGGCGGAGTTCCAGGGCCTGCAGTGGAAGTTCGCCGACATGAAGATGAAGCTCGATGCGGGCGAGCTGCTTCTTTACCGCGCGGCGGCCAACGCCGATCAGGGCATGCCCTCGGCCGAGGAGACCGCGATCGCGAAGGCCTTCTGCAACCAGGCGGGCTTCGAGGTCGCCAGCGACGCCCTGCAGGTGATGGGCGGCACCGGCTACAGCCAGGAGGTGCTCGTCGAGTACTGCCTGCGGCGCTGCCGCGGCTGGATGATCGCCGGCGGCTCCATCGAGATGATGAAGAACCGCATCGCCGAGAGCATCTTCGGGCGCAGCTTCCCGCAGCGGCCATGAGCGAGGCGCTGTTCCGCGCGCTCTTCGCCCCGCGCGGGGTGGCGCTGTTCGGCGCTTCGGGCGACCCGGCCAAGAACACCGCGCGGCCGCAGCGTTTTCTGCGCAAGCACGGCTATGCCGGCACGATCGCGCCCATCAATCCGTCGCGGCGCGAGGTGCTCGGCGAACGCGCCTACGCCTGGCTGGCGGACGCGCCGGGCGAGATCGACCAGGCCTTCGTCATGGTGCCACCCGCGGACGTGCCCGCGGCGTGCGAGGAATGCTTCGCACGGCGCGTGCCCGTGGTCACGATCTTCACCGACGGCTTCGGCGAGACCGGCGAGGAAGGCCGCAAGGCCGAGGCGCGCCTCGTGGCCGCGGCGAAGGCGGCGGGCACGCGGCTGCTCGGGCCGAACAGCATCGGCCTCATCAGCACCTCGCCCGCGACGACGCTCAGCGTGAACGCGACGCTCGAGCTCGAGCGCCTCCCGGTGGGCCCGCTCGGCGTGGTGTCGCAGTCGGGCAGCCTCATCGGCGCGCTGCTCTCGCGCGGCGCGGCGCGCGGCGTCGGCTTCTCGCGCCTCGTCTCCGTAGGCAACGAAGCCGACCTTTCGGTGGGCGAGCTGATGGAGCTCCTTGTCGACGACGCGCAGACGCAGGCGATCCTGCTCTTCCTGGAGAGCCTGCGCGACGCACGGCGCATCGAGCAGGCGGCGCGCCGCGCCTTCGACGCGGGCAAGCCGGTCATCGCCTACAAGCTCGGCCGCTCAGCGGCGGGCGAAGCGCTCGCGCGCTCGCACACCGGCGCGCTCGCCGGCGACGACCGCGCGGCGGACGCGTTCTTCGCCGCCTGCGGCATCCTGCGCGTGCGCACGTTCGAGGCGCTGATCGAGGCGGCGCTGCTCGCGAAGCACCAGCGCCCGCCGCAGGGCAAGCGCGTGGCGACGATGACCACGACCGGCGGCGGCGCAGCGGTGGTCGCTGATCCGCTGGGCGCCGCGGGTGCCGAGCTCGTTTCGCCGCCGCCCGCGCTGGCCGAGAAGATCCGTGCGCTCGGCGTGCGCGTCGCCGATTCGCCGCTCATCGACCTCACGCTCGCGGGCACGCGCGCCAATGTCTACGGCCCGGTGCTCGAAGCGCTGCTTGCGTCCGACCACTGCGACGCGGTGCTCGCGGCGGTGGGCTCGTCGGCCCAGTTCTACCCGCAGCTCGCCGTCGAGCCGATCATCGGGGCGCGGCGCAAGCATCCGGGAAAGCCGCTCGCCGTGTTCCTCGCGCCGGATGCGCCCGCCTCGCTGCAACTCCTCGCCGAAGCCGGCATCGCGGCGTTCCGCACGCCCGAATCCTGCGCCGACGCGCTCGGCGCGCTCCTCGCCTGGCGCGCGCCGCGCGCGCCGGCGGTGCCGGTCGCGTTCGACATTCCGCAGGCGCCGTCGCAGCGACTGCGCTCCCCGGAAGAGCCGATCACCATCCCGTTTCCGGTGGCGATCAAGATCGACTCGCCCGACATCGCGCACAAGACGGAAGTCGGCGGCGTCGAGCTGAACTTGCGCGACGGCCAGGAGGCGGCGGCGGCCGCACGGCGCGTGCTGGAGCGCGTGCGCGCCGCGCAGCCGCAAGCGAGGATCGACGGCGTCGTCGCCTCGACCATGCAGCACGGGCTTGGCGAAGCGATCCTCGGCTATCGGGTCGATCCCCAGGTCGGGCCGCTGGTGCTGGTCGGTGCCGGCGGCACGCTCGCGGAGGTCTACCGCGACTTCGCGCTGCGGCTCGCGCCCGTCGGCCTCGAGGAGGCGCGCGCGATGATCGCGGAGGTCCGCGGCTTCGCGCCGCTGCGGGGCTTTCGCAATACACCGCGTGGGGATCTTGAGGCGTTGGCGCAGGCCGTGGCCGCCTTTTCGCGTCTCGTGACGCGGCCGGAAATTCTGGAAGCCGAGATCAATCCGCTCGTTGTCAAGACCGAGGGCGTCGTCGGCGTTGACGCGCTCTTCGTTCTGCGCCAAGGTGCGCGCGACCATGACCCTGCCGCTTGAGACGCTGAAGGACCGCGCCGCGGGCGACACGCTGCTCGCGCGCTTTGGCCTGGACCTCGACTGCGCACTGCTCGTCGGCGACGGCGACACCGACTGGCTGGTGCGAATCGAACACGGCGAAGTTGCCGGCGTGACGCGAGGTCCGCTCATCATGCCGCGCACCGACCTGCGGCTGCGCGCGGCGAGCGAAACC
>JBFFZT010000398.1:0-2932 GCA_041568535.1 Burkholderiales bacterium
CGATGCCGCGGCCGCGCGCCGGGCGCAGGCGCAGCTCGCCCTCGGGCCGCCGCTCGACCGAGACGCGCCCGCGATACACATGCAGCCGCGCGCCGTCGTGCTCGATCGCCGTGCGCGCGCCGCGCCCGGTGAGCTGGCGCAGCATCTCGACGAGCTTGGCTTCGCTCGGCGCGCGCAGCCCACGCGCGCGCAGGAACTCGCGCAGCACGAGGCGTGCGTCCACCTCCTGCGCCGCGAAATGCCGTGCCGCGCGTGCCAGGCTCTCGCGCCAGCGCGCAAAGCGCGTCTCGATGAGCGGCCCGACGTGCAGGCGCAGGAAGTTGCGCGTCAGGGTGTCGTCGCGGTTGGACTCGTCCTCGACCCAGGGCAGGCGGCGCGCGCGGGCGTAAGCCAGGATCGCGCGGCGCGGCACGTCGAGCAGGGGCCGCCACAGGACCTTAGCGCCGAGGCGCCCCACCACCGGCATCGCGGACGCGCCGCGCACGCCGGCGCCGCGCAGCAGGTTCAGCAGCACGGTCTCGGCCTGGTCGTCGAGCTGGTGCGCGAGCGCGATGACGCTCGCCGGCTGCCGTGCGAACACCGCATGGCGCGCGGCGCGCGCCGCCGCCTCCAGCCCGCGGCCGCGCTTTGCCACCTGCACCCGGCGCACCGCGAGCGGCACGCGCCACTGCCGGCACAAGGCGCGGCAAGCGCGCGCCCAGTCGTCGGCGTGCGGGCTCAGGCCATGGTGCACGTGCACCGCCGTGAGCTCGAAGCCGTGGCGCGGCGCGAGCGCGCGCAGCACATCGAGCAGCACCACCGAATCGACACCGCCCGACAGTCCGACGGCCACGCGCCGGCCGCGCAGGTCGAGCCCGCCCAGGTCAGCGCTCGGCGGTTTCCTTGAACTTGCCATAGCTCATGAGTCGCTCGAGGCGCTCTTCCACGAGCTGCTTGGGCTTGGTGCTGCGCAGGTCCCTGAACGCCTCGGCGAGCACCTTCTTCAGCGCCTGGGCGGCGGCCTGCGGGTCGCGATGCGCGCCGCCCAGCGGCTCGGGCACCACCTTGTCCACCAGCCCCAGCGTCTTCAGCCGGCTGGCGGTGATGCCCAGCGTCTCGGCCGCTTCGGGCGCCTTGTCGGCGCTCTTCCACAGGATCGAGGCGCAGCCCTCGGGCGAGATCACCGAGTAGGTCGCGTACTGCAGCATGAGGGTCACGTCGCCCACCGCGATGGCGAGCGCGCCGCCCGAGCCGCCCTCGCCGATGATGGTGGTGATGATGGGCGTGCGCAGGCTCGCCATGGCGTAGAGGTTGCGCCCGATGGCTTCCGACTGCCCGCGCTCCTCGGCATCGATGCCCGGATAGGCGCCCGGGGTGTCGACGAAGGTGAACACCGGCAGGTCGAACTTCTCCCCGAGCTTCATCAGCCGCAGCGCCTTGCGGTAGCCCTCGGGCTTGGGCATGCCGAAATTGCGCAGGATCTTCTCCTTGGTGTCGCGCCCCTTCTGGTGGCCGATCACCACGCAGGGCAGCCCGTCGAAGCGGGCGAGCCCCCCCACGATCGAGGCGTCCTCGGCGAAGCTGCGGTCGCCGTGCAGCTCCTCGTAGCCGGTGAACAGCATCCCCACGTAGTCGAGCGTGTAGGGCCGCTGCGGATGGCGCGCGACCTGCGCCACCTGCCAGGGGGTGAGCTTGGCGTAGATCTCCTTGGTGAGCGCCTGGCTCTTTTTCGCCAGGCGCTGGATCTCGTCGGAGATGTCGACCGCGGAGTCGTCCTGCACGAAGCGCAGCTCTTCGATGCGCTGCTCGAGCTCGGCGATCGGCTGCTCGAAGTCGAGGAAGGTGGTCTTCATCGGGCCGGGAATTTTACGCCCAAGCTCAATATTCCACCGGGATGGGGTCCAGGGAGCGCCACAAGTACCAGGTGGCGACGGAGCGCCAGGGGGTCCACAGCGCGCCCTGGCGCCGCATGCGCGCCGCCGACACCCGTCGGCCCTTGAAGTAGTGGCGCCGCAGCGCGCTCTGCAACCCGAGATCGTCCAGCGGGAACACGTCGGGGCGCAGCAGGTTGAAGATCAGGAACATCTCCGCGGTCCAGCGCCCGATGCCGCGCACCTGCGTGAGGTCGGCGATCACTTCCGCGTCGCTCATCAGCGGCCAGCGCTGCGGATGCACCAGGCCGCCCTCGAAGCGCTGCGCGAGGTCCACGATGTACTCGGTCTTGCGGTCCGACAGGCCGCAGGCGCGCAAGCTGCGCGGCGCGCGCGCCAGCACGCCCGCGGGCGTCATCTCCGGCACGCAGGCGAGCAGCCGGTCCCACACGCTCTGCGCCGCCTTGACCGAGATCTGCTGGCCGACGATGGCGCGCGCCAGCGTCAGGAACGGCTCGCCGCGGCGCGCGAGGTACACGCGCGGGCGCGCGCGCATGATCGCGGCGAGCACCGGGTCGCGCCGCGCCAGCGTGCGCTTGGCGCCGTTCCAGTACTCAGGCTTCACGCAGCGGCAGGTTGATGAGCAGGTTCTGCGGCTTCATGCGCACCACCTGCGCGTCGTTCACGCTCAGCCCCAGGTACACGGTGCGCCCGGCGACGCTGTCGCGCATCGCCGCGGGCTCCGCGAACTGCAGCGAGAACAGCGCCACGATGTTGCGCATGCGCCCGGCGTCGACCTGGCCGCCGGACCACAGCTCGTTCAGGATCTCGGTCGATTCGGCGTCCAGGCCGATGTGCCAGGCCCAGCGCGCCTCGTCGATCTTGCGTATCGGCTTCACCGTCACCTCGAGCGCATGGAAATGCGCCACCCAGGCTTCGATCACGCGCGCAAAGGCATCGAGCGCGGCGCGCCCGTAGGTCAGGCTGATGACGGTGTCGTGGCGCGACTCGCGCTCCCAGTACAGCGCGGCGTTGGCGCGGTCCAGCACGTCGAGGTCCACCTTGCCGAGCGAGCCCTGCGC
>JBFFZT010000399.1:0-2927 GCA_041568535.1 Burkholderiales bacterium
CGAACGGCGCCGGCAAGACGACGCTGATGCGCGCGATCTCGGGACTCGCCGACGTGCGCGCCGGGGCGGTGGAGTTCGACGGCCGCTCGCTCTCGGGTGCGACGCCGGAGGCGGTGCTCGGCGCCGGCATTGCGCACGTGCCCGAGGGCCGGCGCCTGTTTGCGGCGATGAGCGTGCGCGACAACCTTCTGATGGGGGCTTACCTGCGCGGTGATGGCAGGGCGGCGATCGAGGCGGACCTGGAGAAGGCCTTCGCGGTTGAGCAAGCGCAGCCGTTCGCACAGCTCGTCGACTACCAGTGGCGCGAGCCCGAGCGAGAGCTCGTCGATCAGCAGCAGCCGCGGCCTGCCCATCAGCCCGCGCGCGATGGCGCACATCTGCTGCTCGCCGCCCGAGAGCGTGCCCGCCGCCTGGGCCTGGCGCTGGCGCAGGATCGGGAACATGGCGAACGCCTTTTCCAGGTCGGCCTCGATCGCCGCCCGGCCGTCGCGGCGCAGGTAGGCGCCCATCAGCAGGTTGTCGCGCACGCTCATGGCGGAGAACAGGCGCCGGCCCTCGGGCACGTGGGCGATGCCGGCGCCGAGCACCGCCTCCGGCGTCGCCCCGGCGAGCGCGCGGCCGTCGAAGTCCACCGCGCCGCCGCGCACGTCGGCAAGGCCCGAGACCGCGCGCATCAGCGTCGTCTTGCCGGCGCCGTTGGAGCCCACCAGGCAGGAGATCTCGCCGCGCGGCACCGCGAGGTCGATGCCCCACAGCACCTGCACGTCGCCGTAGCCGGCGTCGAGCCCGGCAATGCGCAGCAGCGCCTCAGCCATCGGCACCTGCCCGCGCCTTGGCGTAGCGCTTGCCGAGGTAGGCCTGGATCACGCGCTCGTCTTCGATGATCGCCTGCGGCGCGCCTTCCGCGATCAGCTCGCCGTGATGCAGCACCGCGATGCGCGTGCACAGCGAGAGCACCACCTTCATCAGGTGCTCGATGATCAGCACCGTGACCCCGCGCGCGGCGATGGCGCGGATCAGCTCGAGCGCCTGCTCGACCTCCGCGGCGTTCAGCCCCGCGTTCACCTCGTCGAGCAGCAGCAGCTTCGGGCGCATCGCCAGGCCCTTGGCGAACTCGAGGCGCTTGCGCATGGCGAGCGTGAGCGCGGCGGCGCTCTTGTCGGCCACCTCCGCCAGCCCGACGAAGCGCAGGTGCTGCAGCGCCTCCTCGCGCGCCGCGTCGCCGTAGGCCACGCCGCCGGCGAACATGGCCGCCGCGGCGACGTTCTCCAGCACGGTCATCCCGGGAAACGGCTGCACGATCTGGAAGGTGCGCGCGATGCCGCGCCGCGCCGCCTGGTAGGGACGCAGGCGCGTGATGTCCTCGCCGAGAAAGCGCACGCTGCCCGCGCTGGCCGGGTGCACGCCGGTGACGACGTTGACGAGCGTGGTCTTGCCGGCGCCGTTCGGCCCGATCAGGCCCACGACCTCGCCCTGGGCGATCGACAGCGTCACATCGGACACCGCGCGCAGCCCCCCGAAGCGCCGCGTCACGCCCGTGAGCTCGAGCAGCGCGCTCACGCCCGCCCCTTGCGGCCCAGGCGCTGCGACAGCGACAGCAGCCCGCGCGGCAGGAACAGCACCAGCGCCACGATCATCAGCCCGAGCACGCCGGTGTGCAGCTCGAGGTAATGACGCCACACCAGCTCCTCGAGCGACAGGAACGCCGCGGCGCCCACCAGCGGGCCGAATACCGAGCCGGCGCCGCCGAGCAGCACCATCACGATCGCCTTCACCGAGAACAGCACGTCGAACACGTCGGGCGGCTCGATGTAGTACACCCACGAGGCGTACACCGCGCCCGCCATGCCCACGAACACCCCCGAAAGCATGAACGCGCTCACCTTGTAGAAGGTGGTGTTCACGCCGAGCATGTCGGCGGCGGATTCGTTCTGCTGGATGCAGCGCAGCCCGAATCCGAGCTTCGAGTTCACCGTGACCAGCGTGGCGGCGAAGGTTGCGGCGGCCAGCAGCAGCATGGCGTAGAAGAAGAAGCGCGCCTGCGCGTCGACCGAGGCCATCGTCGGCACCGGCAAATTCAGCCCCATGCCGCCGCCGGTGATGTCGGTCATGGAGTTGACGATCTCGCGCAGCACCTCGGCGACCACCAGGCTCGCGATGGCGAAGTAGTGCCCGCGCAGGCGCAGCAGGGCCAGCCCGAGCAGCGCGGCGAAACCGAGCGCCGCCAGCCCCGCGGCCGCCCAGGCCAGGCCCACCGGCACCCCGTTCGTCTGAGCGACGGCGCCGGTGTACGCGCCCAGCCCGAAGAACGCGGCCACCGCGAACGACGGATACCCGGCCATGCCGCCGATGAAGTTCCACGACATCGCCAGCACGCCGTACATGAGCACCGTCGTGCCGAGGCGCAGCCAGTAGGCCTCGCCGCTGAGCGGCAGCAGCGCCACCAGCCCGAACAGCACCACGGCCACCCAGGCGTCGCGCTTCATTCGTAGCCCTTGCGCCCGAGCAGGCCCGTCGGCCGGAACAGCAGCATCAGGATGAGCAGCGAGAACGACAGCGTGATGGCGTGCTCGGGGCCGAACCACAGCGCGCCGAAGCTCTCCACCACGCCGAGGACCAGCCCGCCGATCATCGCGCCCGGGACGCTCCCCAGTCCGCCCAGCACGCAAACGACGAACGCCTTGCCGAGGTAGGCGGGCCCGCCGAGCGGCGAGATCGGGAAGATCATCGCCAGGAGCGGCCCGGAGGCGCCGGCCATCATCACGCCGAGGCCGAAGGTCACGGCGTAGATGCGCTTCACGTCGACGCCCATCAGCGCGGCGGCCTCTCGGTCCATACGCACCGCGACGATGGCGCGCCCGATGCGCGAGCGTGACAGGATCAGGTACAGCATGCCGGTCAGCGCCAGCGCGAGCACCATCGCCGCC
>JBFFZT010000400.1:0-2921 GCA_041568535.1 Burkholderiales bacterium
CGCCGCCATGATCCACGTCATCGCCGTCATCACCGCCAAGCCCGGCAAGCGCGAGGAGATCCTGAAGCATTTCCGCGCCAACGTGCCCGCGGTGCTGGCCGAGAAGGGCTGCATCGAGTACGGACCGGCCATCGATGCCGACCCCGCGCCGCAGATGCAGACCAAGTACGGCCCGGACACCTTCGTCGCCGTCGAGAAGTGGGAGTCCATGGACGCGCTGAAGGCGCATGCGGCCGCGCCGCACATGGCGGCCTACGCGGCGAAGGTGAAGGACATGATCGCCGGCCGCGTGATCCACATCCTGAGCCCGGCCTGAGAAGGAGACCCGGCATGTCCGTACATTCGATTGCAGCGCCTCGCGCCGTCGATCCGCTGCGCGAAGCGAAGGTCCACCTCGCCGCGGCGCACCGCCTCGCGGTGCGGGACGAGCTCGAGGAAGGCATCGACAACCACTTCACGGTGACGGTGCCCGGGCGCGACGACCGCTACCTCATCCTGCCCTTCGGCCTGCACTGGTCCGAGGCCCGCGCGAGCGACATGATCGTGTTCGAGGAATCGGGCAAGACGCTCGAAGGCGACGGCGTGGTCGAGTTGTCGGCGCAATGCATCCACGCGCCGATCCATCGCCTCACCGGCGCGCGCGTGGTGATGCACACCCACCAGACCTGGGCGGTGGCGCTCAACATGCTGAAGGACAATCGCCTCCTCCCGGCGAGCCAGACCGCGGCCTTCTTCCACGGCCACGTCGCCTACGACGATACCTACACGGGCACGGCCGATACGCTCGAAGAGGGCGAGCGCCTGGCGCGCGTGATCGGCGACAAGCACGTGCTGTTCATGAAGAACCACGGCGTGCTGGTCACCGGCGCCACCGTGGCGCAGGCCTACCGGCGCCTGTACAAGCTGGAGCGCGTGTGCCGCGCCCAGGTGCTGGCGCTGGGCACCGGCAAGCCGATCGAGGTGCTCTCGGAGGCGATCGTGGCCGAGGTGCAGTCGCCGCCGGTGAACGACCGCCACTCGCGCACCGAGCGCGAGCGCATGTTCTTCGAGGCCATGATGCGGGTGCTCGACCGGGAGAATCCCGGCTACGCCGACTGACGGCGGGCACCGTGCCCGCGCCGCGGCCAGCGCGCGCCGCGGCGATGCCGTTCATCATGCTGGCGACGCTGATCGACATGATGTCGATCGGCATCATCATCCCCGTGCTGCCGGCGTTGGTCGGCGAATTCACCGGCTCGCAGGCGCACCAGGCCTACTGGTACGGGGTGGTGACCTTCGCTTTCAGCCTGGCGAACTTCTTCGGCTCGCCGTTCCTCGGCGCGCTCTCGGACAGCCACGGCCGGCGCACGGTGCTGCTGCTCGGCTTCTGCGGCATGGCGTTCAGCTTTCTCGCCACGGTGCTCGCCACCGCCTTGTGGGTGCTGATCGCGGTGCGCGTGGTGAGCGGAGCGATGCAGGCCAACATCTCGGTCGCCAACGCCTACGTCGCGGACATCACGCCGCCCGAGCAGCGCGCACGGCGTTTCGGCATGCTGGGGGCGATGTTCGGCATCGGCTTCATCCTCGGGCCGGTGATGGGCGGGCTGCTCGGCGCGATCGACCTGCGGCTGCCGTTCTTCGTCGCCGGCGCCCTGGCGCTCGCCAACCTGCTCTACGGCTACTTCGTGCTGCCCGAATCGCTGCCGCCCGAGCGCCGGCGCGCTTTCGCGTGGCGCTCGCTCGACCCGGTCGGCGCGCTGCGCGGCCTGGCGCAGACCAAGGGCGTCGGCCTGCTGGTGGCCGTGATCGCCTGCAGCGGCCTGGCGCAGTTCGTGCTCTACACCACCTGGGTGCTGTACACGACCTTCAAGTTCGGCTGGGGGCCGCTGGAGAACGGCTGGGCGCTGGCGGCGGTCGGCCTGGTCTCGGCCATCGTGCAGGGCTTGCTGCTCGGGCGCCTGCTCAGGATTTTCAGCCCGAGGCGCCTGGCCGTGCTCGGCCTTTTGTCATCCACCGTCGCTTTCGTGCTGTGGGGCGCAGCGACCGAGGGCTGGATGATGTTCGCGATCATCTTCGTCAACCTGCTCGGCGTCACGGTGGCGGCCGCGATCCAGAGCCTGATCTCGCAGGCGGTGGACGCGCGCAACCAGGGGCAAGCGCTCGGCGCGGCGGGCGGCCTGAACAGCCTGATGGCGGTGATCGCGCCGCTGTTCGGCGCGCCGCTGCTGGCGCTGGTCTCGCACCTGCCCCAGGGCGACTGGCGCATCGGCGCGCCGTTCTATTTCTGCGCCGCGCTGCAGGCGGCCGCGCTCGCGCTCGCGGTGATCCACTTCCGCGGCGAGCGCCGGGCGCGGCGCGCCGGCTAGCGGCGAGCGCCGAAGAACTCGCGCAGCAGCCTGACCACCGCTTCGGGCTGCTCCTGCTGCACCCAGTGTCCCGCGCCCTCGACGAGGTGCGTGCCGAGGTATTGCGCGCAAGCCTTGTCGCGCATGTCCTCGAGACTGCCCGGCCGCTGGTAGACGCCCCAGTCGCTCTTGCCCGCGATGAAGCAGGCGGGCACCTCGATTTTCCGGCCCGCGTAGAGCTGGAGCAGGCGCGGCAGCGGCGGCTCCACGCGCGCGCGGTACCACTGCAGTCCGCCCTGCAGGCCGGTTCGGCCGAACTCCGCGCTGTAGACCGCGAGCTCCGCCTCGGTGAGCCAGCGGCAGGCGGCGATGCTCTCGGGCGAGGGCATCTCGTGCGCGACCGTCTGCGCCATGTCTTCGTGCAGGTCCATGATGTAGTAGGTGGGCATGCGCGCGAGCTCGGACGCCGTCCAGCCGCCGAGCGGTACCGGGCGGTTCAGCGCCCAGTCGGCGCTCTTCATGTGGAAATAGGCGCGGAGGAACGCGTGCAGGCCCTGCGGCGCCCGCAGCATGTCGGCCTCGGCGGCGCGGGTCGAG
>JBFFZT010000401.1:0-2913 GCA_041568535.1 Burkholderiales bacterium
ACCCGCGTCAAGGTGGTGAAGAACAAGGTGGCGCCGCCGTTCCGCCAGGCCGAGTTCGACATCCTGTACGGCGGCGGCATCTCGCGCGAAGGCGAAGTGCTGGAGCTGGGCGTGGTGCACGGCGTGGTGGAGAAGTCGGGCGCCTGGTACATCTACAAGGACGACCGCCTCGGCCAGGGCAAGGACAACTGCCGCGACTTCCTCAAGGAAAACCCGGAGCTCGCGCGCGAGATCGAGATCAAGATCCGCGAGAAGGCCGGCATCGCCATGCCGCTGCCGGTGGTGCCGGCGGCGAACGAGGCGGCAGGCGAGGAAGAGGAAGAACAGACCGTTGTCCGTGCGCCGGCGCGAAAGCGCGGCTGAGCAGGAGAACGGGGCGGACACCGCGCCGGAGCTCAAGGCGCGGGCGCTCCGCCACCTCGCGCGGCGCGAGCACTCGCGCGCCGAGCTTGCGCGCAAGCTCGCGCCGTACGCCGAGTCGCCGGAAGCCCTCGGGCAGCTTCTCGACGCGCTCGCCGCGAAAAAGCAGCTCTCCGATGAGCGCTACGCCGAGGCGCGCGCGCACCAGCTCGCGCGCAAGTACGGCGCGGCACGCATCCGGCAGGACCTCAGGGCGAAGGGCGTCGCCGACGAGTTGATCGAGCGCCTGGGCGGCGACGGCGAGCTGGCGCGCGCGCGCGCCATCGTCGCGCGCAAGTACCGTTCCCCCGCCACCACGCCGATGGAGCGCGCGCGGCGCATGCGCTTCCTGCAATCGCGCGGCTTTTCCCACGACACGATCCGCCGGGTCATGTCATCCGTGTCATCCGCGGACGACGACGATGCGTTAAACCCCTAGCGCGTTTCGCGCGGGAAGGGGGTGAGTCAGGATGGATCAGGCACAGGCACTGGCGATCGTGCGAGCGCTCGCCAACGGCGTCGATCCGGAGTCGGGCGAGGTGTTTCCGGCGGACGGGGCGTACCAGCGGCCGCAGACGGTGCGGGCGCTCTATACGGCCTTGGACGCGCTGGAGCGCGCCGCGCAGTTCGAGCGGCGCAAGTCGCAGCTGCCGGCGAAAACGGGCGAGCCGTGGAGCGAGGACGAGGACCGCAAGCTGCTCGCCGCGTTCGACGCCGGGCACGCGCTCGGCGAGCTGGCGGCGGCGCACCAGCGCACGCAGACCGGCGTCCGCGCGCGGCTGGTGAAGTACGGGCGGCTCGCGGCGTAGGCGGGGAAGGCCGGCGGTGTCCGGACACCGCAGGCCGTCCTTTAGAATACCGAGCCTATGAAGTCGAACGACATCCGCGCGGGCTTTCTCGATTACTTCAAGTCGAAGGGGCACAGCATCGTCGCCTCGAGCTCGCTGGTGCCCGCGGGCGACCCGACGCTGCTGTTCGTCAACTCGGGCATGGTGCAGTTCAAGGATGTGTTCCTCGGCAAGGACAAGCGTCCGTATCGCCGTGCCACCACGTCGCAGCGCTGCGTGCGCGCCGGCGGCAAGCACAACGACCTGGAGAACGTCGGCTACACCGCGCGCCACCATACGTTCTTCGAGATGCTGGGCAACTTCAGCTTCGGCGACTACTTCAAGAAGGACGCCATCCAGTTTTCGTGGGAGCTGCTCACCCAGGTCTACAAGCTGCCGCCGGAGAAGCTCTGGACCACGGTCTACGAGACCGACGACGAGGCCTTCGACCTGTGGACCAAGACCATTGGCGTGCCCAAGGAACGCTGCATCCGCATCGGCGACAAGCCCGGCGGGCAGAAATTCCAGTCGGACAACTTCTGGCAGATGGCCGACACCGGACCGTGCGGGCCGTGCAGCGAGATTTTCTACGACCACGGCCCGGGCATTGAAGGCGGGCCGCCGGGCTCGCCCGACGCCGATGGCGACCGCTACATCGAGATCTGGAACCTGGTGTTCATGCAGTTCAACCGGGACGACAAGGGGGTCATGCACCCGTTGCCCAAGCCCTCGGTCGACACCGGCATGGGCCTCGAGCGCATCGCCGCTGTGCTGCAGGGCAGGCACTCGAACTACGAGATCGACCTGTTCCAGGACCTGATCAAAGCAGCGGCACGCGAGACCGGGCAGAAGCAGCTGAAGAATCCCTCGCTCAACGTCATCGCCGACCACATCCGCGCCTGCGCCTTCCTCGTCGTCGACGGCGTGATCCCCGGCAACGAGGGCCGCGGCTACGTCCTGCGGCGCATCGTCCGGCGCGCGATCCGCCACGGCTACAAGCTCGGCCAGAAGCAGCCGTTCTTCCACCGCATCGTCGAGGACCTCGACCGGACGATGGGCGCGGCCTACCCCGAGCTGAGAAAAGACAAGGCGCGCGTCACCGCCGTGCTGAAGCAGGAAGAGGAGCGCTTCGCCGAAACGCTGGAGAACGGCATGGGGGTGCTGGAATCCGCGCTCGCCTCGGGCGAGCAGAAGCTGCTGGACGGCGAGACCGCGTTTCGCCTCTACGATACGTTCGGCTTCCCGGTGGACCTCACTGCCGACATCTGCCGCGAGCGCGGCGTGATGCTCGACATGGCGGGGTTCGAGGCCGCCATGGCGGCGCAGCGCGAGCGCGCGCGCGCGGCGAGCAAGTTCTCGGCCGCGGCCGAGCTCGAGTACGCGGGCGGCAAGACCGAGTTCCGCGGCTACGACACGCTTGCGGTGCCCGCAAAGGTGGTGGCGCTGTACCGCGAGGGCACACAGGTCGAGGCGCTGAAGAGCGGGGAGGAGGGCACGGTGGTGCTCGACCAGACGCCGTTCTACGCCGAGTCGGGCGGCCAGGTCGGCGACCGCGGGCTGCTGGTGAGCGTTTTACCATCGTTGTAAATGACCAAGAATTAGGTTATCAAGTAAAGGCGTTAGCTGGAATCAATATGGATTCAAAAAAAAGAAACAATGTAATTGATGAGCTTTTTAAAATCGATGG
>JBFFZT010000402.1:0-2900 GCA_041568535.1 Burkholderiales bacterium
ATTCGGCGAGGTCCCGGTTGCGGGCCGCCAGCTGCCGTCTCAGCGCGGCATTCGCCTTTCTAGGTCTGGCGCTTTCGCCTTTCTGTCGCTTCGGCAGCACGCGCTTCGGCATCGGTGGAGCCCCGCGGAGAGCCACTGCGACGCTCAGTATTGAGCGATTACTAGTGCTGGTCAATCACCGTTCTAGGTGAATCCGCGCCGACCGGCTTTATCAGTGGCTGAAGCCGGGCGGCAGGCTGTTTGCGCTCTTCATGCAGTGGCTGCGCGAGGGCGCGGCGAAGGGCAGCCGATCCATCGCGACAGCCTACATGCTAGGCTCACCGCGAGGCGATGGCGTTACGCATGCTCTTCTGGCTTCTGCTCGCCACGGCGCTGGCATGGCTCCTTTGGTACATGATCAGGATGCCGGGCGAAACGTACCGGGGGCCCCTGGCGGCGCTCACCGAGGACGAGAGCCGGCTCGCGCTGTCGCTGCGCCGCCACGTCGAGGCGCTGGCGAGCCGCGAGCACAACATGTTCCGACCGGCCGAGCTCGAGGCCGCCGCGCGCTACCTCGAGACGGAGCTCGCCGGGATGGGTTATGCGCCGCAGGCGCAGCGCTTCCTCACCGGACGCGGCGAGGCGCGCAACATCGAGGTCGAGGTCCGCGGCACGGGCGACGCGTCCATCGTCGTCGGCGCACATTACGATTCGGTGGCCGGCGCCCCCGGCGCGAACGATAACGGTTCGGGCGTCGCGGCGACGCTGGAGCTCGCGCGCCGGCTGCGCGGCGCCGCGCCGGCGCGCACGCTGCGCTTCGTGTTCTTCGTCAACGAAGAGCCGCCTTTTTTCCGCGGCATGGACATGGGCAGTCGCCGCTACGCCATGCGCGCGCGCGAACGAAACGAACGCATTGCGGCGATGTTCTCGCTGGAAACGATCGGCTGGTACTCCGAGCAGCCGGGCAGCCAGCGCTATCCCTTCCCGCTCTCGTTCTTCTACCCCTCGACCGGCGATTTCCTCGCCTTCGTCTCCAACCTGGGCTCGCGCGCGCTGCTGCACGAGTCGATCGCTTCGTTCCGCCGGCAGGCGCAGTTCCCGTCCGAGGGCCTGGCCGCGCCCGCGCTGATTCCGGGCGTGAACTGGTCGGACCACGCCTCGTTCTGGGAACAGGGCTATGCGGCGCTCATGGTCACCGACACCGCGCCCTATCGCTATCCCCATTACCACAGCGCGACCGACACCCCCGACAAGGTGGACTTCGAGCGCCTGGCGCGCGTGGTGAGCGGGCTCGAGCGCATGCTGCGCGAGCTGGCGGCGCTACCCTAGCGTGTGGGCAACACGGGTCAGAACTTCCCGTCGTCGGGCAGTCGCTCGGCGAGGAAGTCGACGAACGCGCGCACCTTCGGCAGCAGATTGCGGCGCGAGACGTACACCGCGCTGATCGAGAGCTCGTGCGTGCCGTAGCCCGGCAACGCCTGCACCAGGCGCCCGTTTTCCAGCTCGCGGGCGACGAAGAAGCGCGGAAACAGCGCCAGCCCGACGCCGTCGAGCGTTGCCTGCTTGAGAACGAAGTCGCTGTTGCAGTACAGCGCGCACTCGATGCGCGCTGCGATCCAGCGGCCCTTGGGCGGGCGGAAGCGCCATTCGTTCGGCATGCGCGCGAGGCTGTAGCCGAGACAGGCGTGACCTTTGAGATCGGCGGGCGCCTTCGGCAGGCCGCGGCGCTTCACGTATGAGGGCGCGGCAACGACGACGAGCGCCGATTCGGCCAGGCGCCGTGCGACCAGCCCGGGATCCACCGCGGGGGTGATGCGCACCGCGACGTCGAAGCGGTCCTTCACCAGGTCGGTGATGCGGTCATCCAGATCCAGCTCGAGCGTGATCTCCGGGAAGCGCGCGACGAAGTCCTTGAGGAGCGGCGCGAGGATGCTCGAGCCGAAGTAGGTCGGCGCGGTGACGCGCAGGTGCCCGCGCGGCGCGCCCGTGAGGCGCGCGACCTCTGCTTCCGCCTCGGCGAGCTCCGCGAGCGCGCCCGAACTCTTGTGATAGAGCGCCTCCCCCGCTTCGGTGAGCGTGAGCCGGCGCGTGGTGCGTTGAAGCAGACGGGCACCAAGACGCTGCTCCAGGCGGCTCACGTACTTGCTGACCACCGCCTTGGAGACGCCGAGCTGCTCGGCGGCGGCGGTGAAGCTGCCGGTCTCCACGACCTGCACGAAGGCGGCGACGTCGGCCAGGCGATCCATGGGCCTATTGTGCCATGAACGTAAACAATATTATTCAATTAGACACGTTTTTCTTCGGGACCAAGGCCCGTATCGTTGCGGGGTCGGGCGGCACGCCGCCCTCAACCTCACAAGGAGTCAGTCATGCAGAACTACGATCTGGCGCGGGCCCGCGAGCATTTTGCCGCCCGCATGGCATTCACCACCGGCGTGCACGAGCTGGAGGTCCTCATCAATCAGGGCAAGGGCGGCTTCCAGGTCGTCGACGCGCGCTTTCCCGGCGATTACGCGCAGGGCCACGTGCCGGGCGCGATCAACCTGCCGCGCGGCAAGTGGCAGAACCCCGCCGCCCTGCGCAAGGACATCCCGGTCTACGTGTACTGCTACGACCAGACCTGCCACCTTGCGGCCGACGCGGCGCTCGAGCTCGTCAAGCAGGGCTACCAGGCGGTCGAGGTCGAAGGCGGCTGGGAGCGCTGGGTAGAGAAGGGCTTCCGCGTCGAGACCGTCGCGGCGGCGGCCTGAGGAGAATCGCCATGCCACGTCACATCGAATACGGCATCGCGCTCCTGCGCGTCAGCCTGGGCGTGATGTTCCTCGCCCACAGCGTGCTGCTCAAGCACTTCATGTACACCCTAGCCGGGAACGCCCAGTTCTTCGAGTCGATCGGGTTGCCCGGCTTCCTCGGCTACGTCG
>JBFFZT010000403.1:0-2894 GCA_041568535.1 Burkholderiales bacterium
GACCGGCATGGTGGGAGAGTTTCCCGAGCTGCAGGGGGTGATGGGACGCTACTATGCGCTGCAGGACGGCGAGCCGCCCGAGGTGGCGGACGCAATCGCGGCGCACTACCGGCCGCGCTATGCCGGCGACGAGCTGCCGCAGAGCCTGGTGGGCTGCGCGGTGGCGCTCGCCGACAAGCTCTACGTCCTCGCCGGCTTCTTCGGCGTCGGCCAGGTGCCCACCGGCGAGAAGGACCCGTTCGGCCTGCGCCGCGCCGCGCTCGGCGTGATCCGCATCCTGGTCGAGCGCGCGCTGCCGGTATCGCTGCACGACCTCGTGGGCGCCGCCTATCGCGTGCTGCCCAAGGACATCGGCCAGGCGCACGCCGAGGTCGAAGTGTTCGTGCGCGAGCGCATGCGCAGCTACCTCGGCGAGCGCGGCTACGGCGCCAACGAGATCGAGGCGGTTCTCGGACACCTGTTCGTGCGGCTCGACCAGGTGCCGCGGCAGCTGGAGGCGGTGCGCGCGTTCGCGCAGCTGCCCGAGGCGCCGAGCCTCGCCGCCGCCAACAAGCGCATCGCGAACATCCTGCGCCAGGCGGGCGACGTGCCGAGCGACTTCGACCCGGGCCTGTTCAGCCAGTCCGAGGAGCAGCAGCTCGCAGGCGCGTTCGCCGCGATCCAGCCCGAGTTCGAGCGCGCCTACAAGGCCGGCGAGTACACCGAGGCGCTCAAGTCGCTCGCTGCGCTCAAGTCGCCGGTGGACGCGTTCTTCGACAAGGTGCTGGTGATGGACAAGGACGAGCGCGTGAAGCAGAACCGCATCGGCTTCCTCGGCCGGCTGCACGCCACCATGAACCGCATCGCGGATCTGTCCAAGCTCGCCGCATGAAGCTCGTCGTGCTGGACCGGGACGGCACCATCAACCACGACAGCGACCAGTACATCAAGTCGCCCGCGGAGTGGAAGCCGATCAAGGGCAGCCTCGAAGCCATCGCCCGGCTCACGCAGTCGGGCCACCGCGTGGTGGTGGCCACCAACCAGTCGGGCATCGCGCGCGGCCTGTTCGACATGACGACGCTGAACGCCATCCACGACGCCATGCAGCGCGCGGTGCAGCGGGCGGGCGGGCGCATCGACGCGATCTTCTTCTGCCCGCACGCCAACGACGCCGACTGCGAGTGCCGCAAGCCCAAGCCCGGCATGCTGCTCGAGATCGGCCGGCGCCTGAACGCCGATCTCGAAGGCGTGCCGGTGGTGGGCGACGCCCTGCGCGACCTGCAGGCGGCGCAGGCGGTCCGCGCCCGACCGGTGCTGGTCCTGACGGGCAAGGGCAAGAAGACGCGCAGCGCGGGCGGGCTGCCGCCCGGCACCGAGATCTTCGCCGACCTGGCGGCGTTCGCCGCCCGGCACGCGCCATGACCTTGCTGCGCTCGGCGCTGTTCGCGCTGGCGCTGGGGGTCGTCACGCCGCCCTATGCGCTCGTCGCGCTCGCCACGTTTCCGCTGCCGCGCCTTGCGCGCTATCGCATCATCTCCGGCTGGTCGCGGCTGGTGGTGCGCCTCGCGCGCGCGCTCTGCGGCATCCGCTGGACCGTGGAGGGACGCGAGCACCTGCCGGCGAAGCCCGCGGTGATCCTCGCCAAGCACCAGTCGGCCTGGGAGACGCTCGCCTTCCAGGAGATCTTTCCGCCGCAGGTGCTGGTGCTGAAAAAGGAGCTGCTGTGGATCCCGTTCTTCGGCTGGGGCCTCGCGCTGATGAGCCCGATCGCCATCGACCGCGCCAACGGCCGGGCGGCGCTGCGCGACATCGCGCGCCGCGGCAAGGAGCGGCTGGCGCAGGGCTTCTGGGTGGTGATCTTTCCCGAGGGCACGCGCGTGCGCGTGGGCGAGAAGCGCGACTATCAGCAGGGCGGCGCCTGGCTCGCGGCGCAGTGCGGCGTGCCGGTGGTGCCGGTGGCGCACAACGCCGGGCGCCTTTGGCCGCGCAACGCCTTCCTCAAGCGCCCGGGCGAGGTCACCGTGCGCATCGGCCCGGCGATTCCCACCACGGGCCGCGATGCGAAACAGATCAGCGCCGATGCCGAGGCTTGGATCGAGGGCCAGCAGCAGACGTTGTAGACTGAGGTCGCCATGAGAATCCTGCACACGATGCTGCGCGTCGGCGACATGAAGCGTTCGGTCGACTTCTACACTCAGGTCCTGGGAATGAAGGTGCTGCGCACCACCGACCGCCCCGACCAGAAATACTCTCTCGCCTTCGTCGGCTACGATGACGAAGCGCGCTCGGCGGTGCTCGAGCTGACCTACAACTACGGCGTGGACAAGTACGACCTCGGCTCGGCGTACGGCCACGTCGCGCTGGAAGTCGACGACGCGGCCAAGACCTGCGCCGCGGTGCGCGCCAAGGGCGGCAAGGTGACGCGCGAGGCCGGCCCGGTGAAGGGCGGCACCACGGTGATCGCCTTCGTCGAGGATCCCGACGGCTACAAGATCGAGTTTATCGAGCGCAAGAAATAAGAAGGGCGCCTTTCGGCGCCCTTTTCTCGCTGGTCGAATTGCGGCTCAACCCGCCCTGATCACCCCGCACGCCAGCCGCGCGCCCGCATTGCCCGTGGGCTGCGTCTTGTAGTCGTCCGGATCGGCGTGCACGATGACGGCGCGCCCGACGATGCTCGCCGGTCCAGGGGTAATGGTGACGACGTCGAGATCCGCGGTCATGCGCACGCGCCCCTTGTCGTCGGCCTTCAGGTTGGGCATGTCGCCCGCGTGGTGTTCGCTGCCCTGCGGGCCGTGCGGCTTGCCATAGGGATTGAAGTGGCCCTTGGCGCTCATGCCGTCGCCCGAGCTGCAATCGCCCACCTCGTGGACGTGGAAGCCGTGCTCCTGGTTCGGCTTCAGGTTGATGATCTGGGC
>JBFFZT010000404.1:0-2889 GCA_041568535.1 Burkholderiales bacterium
AAGGGCGCGCTCTTGGCCACGGCCGCGGCTTCCTCCGGAGTCAGGATCCAGACGGCGGCCATCTCGCCCTGCGGGTTCAGCGTGTACTTGACCAGGCTGTCGGCCGGAATCGCGGTCGGCACCAGGATGCGGTTGTGCGTGTCACGCACTTGCGCACCGCGCGCGAGCACCGCCTGTTTGTCGTCGCTCAGCACCACCATCTCCTGCACGTGGCGGATCTTGCCGGACTTCGCGTGCGCGGGCAGCGTGCGCAGCTGCGCGAGCGCCGGCGCGGCGAGGCACAGGATCAGGGCGGCGGCGGCCAGCGAACGCGTCATCGGTGCGCGGCGGGAGAAAAGAAGTGGTGGCGAATCAGGGACTCGAACCCCGGACACACGGATTATGATTCCGCTGCTCTAACCAGCTGAGCTAATTCGCCACGCATGGCGGATTTTAATCCAGAATGCGCTCGATGGATGTCGACGTGGCGATCATCGGCGCGGGGCTCGCGGGCGCGGCGCTGGCGCGCGCGGCGCGCGGGCTGAGCGTCGCCCTGGTGGCCGACGAGGCCGCGGCCCCGGCGCCGGCGGCGCAGAGCTTCGATTCCCGCGTCTACGCGATCACGCCCGGCAATGCGGCTTTCCTCGCGGCCCACGGCGCCTGGCCGGAGCGACGCACGCCGGTGCGCGCCATGCGCGTCTACGGCGACGACGGCCGCTCGCTCCTCGAGTTCGATGCCTACCGGGCCGGGGTCGGGGAGCTCGCGTGGATCGTCGAAGACGGCTTGCTGCAACAGGCGTTGCGCGCGTCGCTGGAGGATGCCGAGCGCGTTCGCATCCTCGCGCCCGAGCGCCTCGAGCGGCTCGAGATCACCCCCGGGGCGGCGAAGCTCGAGCTGCGCGGTGGCGACACGCTCCAGGTGCGGCTCGTTGTGGGCGCAGACGGCGCGCACTCGGTGGTGCGCGATGAGGCCGCGATCGCGGTGAGCGACGCCGCGTATCCGCAGCGCGCGGTCGTCGCCAATTTCGCGTGCGAGCGCGCACACCGCGATACCGCGTACCAATGGTTCCAGGGCGGGCCGGTACTGGCGCTCCTGCCGCTGCCCGGCGACCACGTGTCGATGGTCTGGTCGACCGGCGAAGAAGAGGCGGTGCGGCTGTTGGCGCTCGAGCCACAGGCGCTGGCCGAAACCGTCGCCGCGGCGAGCGGTCACGTGCTCGGCGATCTCGGCGTGGTCACCCCGGCGCGCGCGTTTCCGCTGCGCCGCTTGGCGGCGCGCAGCATGGTGGCGCCGCGTGTAGCGCTCGTCGGCGACGCCGCGCACGTCATCCACCCGCTGGCCGGCCAGGGCGCAAATCTCGGCTTGCAGGACGCGCGCGAGCTGGCCGCAGTGCTGGCGGCGCGCGAGCCGGGACGCGATCCGGGCGACCTGCGCCTCCTGCGCCGCTACGAGCGCGCCCGGGCGGGCGAGGTCGGCGCCATGGACGCCACCGTGCACGGGCTCTACCGGCTGTTCCGGGCGCAGGCGCGCCCGTTTGCAATCCTGCGCAATGCCGGATTGAACCTCACCGACCGGATGCCGGTCATAAAGAATCTCCTCATCAGGCAGGCCATGGCGTGAAAAAATTCCTGATTGCGATTCTGGCAACGCTGTGCGCCGCGGCGGGCGCGTCTGCCGACGAGGCCAAGATCCGCCGCGTGGTCGAGGCGGCGCTTGGCGGGGCGCGGGTCGAGGGCGTGCAGCCGGCGCCGGTGCCGGGGCTCTACGAGGTGCGCTTCCAGTCGCGCGGCGGACCGCAGATCATCTACACGGACGCCGAGGCCAACTACATCTTCCAGGGCAGCATCTTCGACACGCGCAGCCGCGAGAACCTCACCGAGGAGCGGCTGAACAAGCTGATGGCGATCCGCTTCGATTCGCTGCCGCTCGACCTGGCGGTCAAAGTAAAGCGCGGCAACGGCCGGCGGGTGCTGGCGATGTTCTCCGATCCGTATTGTCCCGCCTGCCGCCAGTTCGAGCAGACGCTGGCGCAGGTCGACGACATCACCATCTATTACTTCATGTACCCGGTAATCCGCCCGGAGCTTGCCGATCACTCGCGGGCGGTGTGGTGCTCGGCGGATCGCGCCAAGGCGTGGCTCGCGCTCGCCGCGCGTCCCAAGGCGCAGGTCCCGGCGGGGAAAACCGATTGCGACGCGCCCATCGAGCGCGTGGTCGAGCTCGGCCGCTCGCTTGGCGTGAACTCGACGCCGACGCTGTTCTTCGCCTCCGGCGAGCGCGCGCGCGGCGGGCTGCACCTGCCGGACCTGCGCGCGAAGCTCGACGAAGTCGCGCGCGCGGTCGCGCGCTAGGGCAGCGGCGCGCCGCGCGGCCAGAGCAGCCACAGGCGCCCCGGCTGGCGCATGCGCCCGGCGAGCGTGCCCGCTTCGGCGCCCGAGCCCCAGAAGAAGTCCGCCCTGACCGCCCCGCGGATCGCGCCGCCCGTGTCCTGGGCCATCACCAGGCGCTCGAGCGGCTGCGTCGAAAGCGGATAGGTGCTCGCCAGGAACACGGGCGCGCCCAGCGGCACGAACTTCGGGTCCACCGCGATGCTGTAGCCGGCTTCGAGCGGTACGCCGAGCGCGCCGATCGGCCCGTCGACCGCGGGCAGCTCGCGGAAGAACACGTAGCTCGCGTTGTGGCTGAGTGCCTCCTGCAGGCGCTGCGGGTTGGCGGCGGCCCAGGCCTTGATGCCCTGCATCGACGCCTGCTCGAGCGTGAGCTCGCCGCGCTCGACGAGGTGCCGGCCGAGCGAGCGGTACGGATGGCCGTTCTGCTCGGCGAAGCCGACGCGGATGCGCTCGCCCGTGTCGAGCCGGATCTGCCCGGAACCCTGCACCTGCAGGAAGAAGAACTCCACCGGATCCTCC
>JBFFZT010000405.1:0-2887 GCA_041568535.1 Burkholderiales bacterium
CGCCTCGGCGGCGCACTGGCGCGTGTGGTCGTCGGGCGTCGCGCCGATGCCGCCGAAGCAGAACACCACGTCCTCGGTGGCGAAGGTGCGCTTCAGCGCCTGCGTGACGCGCGCGGGCTCGTCGCCGAGGTGCTCGCACCACGCCAGGCGCAGGCCGCGCTTGCCGAGCGCCTCGATCAGCCACGGGAAGTGCTTGTCCAGGCGCTTGCCCACCAGGATCTCGTCACCGAAGACGAAGGCGCCGAAGCCGGTCACGACGCCTGCCCCTCGATCGGCGCGCCGCGCTCGGCCTCGAGCGCGGCGAGGAGGTAGTGAATGAAGCTCACGCCGAGGAGCACCGGCGCGAAGAAACCGAGGATCGGGATGTAGGCGAGGAGCGCGAGGATCAGCCCCATCACGTAAAGGCCGCCCCAGTGCGCGCCGAACAGCCGCCGCATCTCGTCAGCCGAGGCGTGCTCGGCGAGCGCGTCATAGCGCAGCACGCGCTGGTTCACCCAACCGAGGATCGCGACCGGGATCAGCGGCCAGAGCGGCGGAAAAATCCAGAACGGGATCGAAGCGAGGCCCAGGCCTGCGAGGCCGAGCAGGCCGACGCTGGAATTCCACACGCTGCCGGCGAGGCTGCCGCCCTTGCGCCGCTCGAGCCGCGGGAAGCTGCGGCTCGCCACGTGCTCGACCATCGACGGCATGCCGAAGACCGAGAGGATGAGCAGCGCGGTGAGCTGGATCAGCGGCACCAGCATGACGAGGATCATCACCTTGGCGAGGAACAGCGTCGCGGTGGTGAAGTCCCAGTCGCCGATGAACGGCGCGTAGGCAAGGCCGCTCTGCATCCACTCGGCCAGCGCCAGCGCGATCTGCGTCCAGAACACGAGCGCGAGCGTGCCCCACAGCCCCAGCGCGAGCACCAGCGGCCAGATCATCAGCCAGATCATGCGCGGATGCAGGATGTTGGTGAGCGCGTAGACGAGCGAATTCGGGATCGAAGTCATCGGCGGATACTTTGCCACAGTTTCGCCAGGCGCTTGGCGGAAACCGGCACCGGCGTCTTCAGCTGCTGCGCGAACAGCGACACCCTGAGTTCCTCCAGCAGCCAGCCGAACTGCTCGCGCTCGGCGTCGAGCGGGCGCGGCGCGCGCTGCCACGCGCTGAGCAGCGGGTGCAGCTCGCTCATGAGGCGCGCGTCGCGCGCCGGGTCGGCACGCAGCTTCTCCAGCCTGTGCTCCACCGCCTTCAGATAGCGCGGATAGTGCTGCAGGCGCTGCCACGGCGTGCGCGCGAGCCAGCCCGGGGCGAGCAGGCGCGCGAGCTGCTGCTCGATGTCGCTTGCGGCCTGCGGGAACGCTTTCGCCGCTTGCGCGAGCCTCTTTTTCAGGTCGGCGTGCGCGGCAATGATATTGCCCGCGGTGCGCGCCACTTCCTGCGCGACGAGCATGAAGCGGCTGCGGCCTGCCTGCACCGCGCGCGCGAACTCCGCCGCCAACGTCGGCACCGCGTCGGCGAGGAAGGCGCGCTCGAGCGCCGCGGCGACCAGGTCTTCCTGCAGCGGTCCCAGCACCACGTCCTTCGCCCAGGCGCGCTCGAGGTCGCGGATGCGGTCCTTGAACGCAATCGCCAGGAGCCGGCGCACGCCGGCGCGGTGCAGCTCGCCGGCGCGCTCGGGCGTGTCGAACACCTGCAACGTGACGCCGTCGCCGGCGTCGACGAGCGCCGGATAACCGACGAGCGTCTGCCCGCCGCGCTCGATCTCCATCATCTCGGCGAGATCGCCCATGGTCCAGCCGGTGTAGTGCTCGCCCTCCTCCACCGGCGCTTCCTTCTGCAGCACCTCGGTGGTGTGCTCCGCGAGGTCCTGCTTCAGCTGGGCGAGGTTGCGCCCCAGGCCGAGCTGGCGCCCGTGCTCGTCGATGACGAGGAAGTTCATGTGCAGGTGCGGCGGGGCCGAATCGGGGCGCAACGCGTCGAGCGGCACCTCCAGGTTGAGCTCCTGGCGGATACGGCGCGCGAGCGCCTGCGCGAGCGGCGTGTCGGAGGGTTGCACGGCTGCGGCGAATGCCTCGGCGAATTCGTCGAGCGGCCCGAGCTTGTTCCTCAGGCGCTGCGGCATGGACTTCGCCAGCGCGCGCACCTTCTCCTTCAGCAGGCCCGGCACCAGCCACTCGCAGCGCGCCGCCGGTACCTGGTTGAGGAGCGCGACCGGCACGGTCATGGTCACGCCGTCGCGCGGCGAGCGCGGATCGAAGTGGTATTCGAGCTTGAATTCATTGGCGCCGAGCTTGAGCGCGTGCGGGAAGTTGTCGGTGGTGATGCCCGCGGCCTCGTGGCGCATCAGGTCTTCGCGCTTGAGGAACAGCAGCTTCGGGTTCTCGCGCTCGGCGTCCTTGCGCCACTTTTCGAAGTCGGCGCCGTTGTGGATGCCCGCGGGGATGCGCTGGTCGTAGAAGGCGTGGATCAGCTCGTCGTCGACCAGAATGTCGGGCCGACGCTGCTTGTGCTCCAGCCGCTCGATCTCGGCGACCAGGCGCCGGTTGTGCGCGAAGAACGGCGCCTTGGTGTCGAACTCGCCCTCCACCAGCGCCGAGCGGATGAAGACGTCGCGCGAAACGCCGGGATCGTGGGGCCCGTAGTGCACGCGCCGGTTGGTGTAGATCGGCAGCCCGTAGAGCGTGCCGCGCTCCACCGCCACCACCTGGGCGCGGTTCTTTTCCCAGTGCGGGTTGTCGCGGTGTGTCTTCAGGAGGTGCGCGCCCAGCTCCTCCAGCCACTGCACGTCGATCGTCGCCACGGTGCGCGCGTACAGGCGCGTGGTCTCGACGAGCTCCGCCGCGACGATCCACTTGCCCGGCTTCTTGGTGTGCGAGCCCGGGTGCACCCAGAACTTGATGCC
>JBFFZT010000406.1:0-2873 GCA_041568535.1 Burkholderiales bacterium
GCGTGGAGTTCCGCACCGGCCGCAATCCCTACGCCGGGCGCGGCCCGGCGCCCCGGCGCAGCAAGGCGCCTTAGTAGGCGTTGTAGGCGACGAACGCGCTCGCGCAGCCGGCGCGCTCGGCGTGGCAGCGCAGCAGCCGGAACACCGGCCGCGCGCTCGCGCGCGGCATCCGCGGCGCCTGCGCCTCCCACAGGCCGAGCGCCGCCGCGCGCTGCCCCGAGGCAATGGCGCCACTCATGCCCGCCATCAGCAGGTACTCGCGCGCGTCCTCGCCCAGATGTCCCGCCCCCTCGAGGAGCGCGGTGGCCTGCGCCGCCATGGCCGGTGCATCGCGCGCCCCGGCCGCGGTGAACAGCGCGATCCAGCGCCGCTGGAACTCGTGCAGGGTGCGCACGCACGGCGCAGCGCCGATGCGCGCCCACAGCGCCGCGGCCTCCGGCGCCAGCAGCGCCGTGTTCACCAGCTCGGCGATGCGCAGCAGGCTGTGCAGCCAGACGTCGTAGCGCTGCGCCTCGCGGCAGGCGAGCAGCCGCAGCTGCACCACTTCGAGGTCCTTCTGCAGCTGCGGCGCGATGTCCTGCGGCACGGGCGGCGTGGCGCGCACCAGGTAGTCTCGCGCGTAGCGCGCCTGGCGCGTCTTCTCGATGCGCCCGAAGGCGTAGGCGCCCTTGTCGAGCGGGTTCGAGGGGCGCCGCACGAACTGCGGCTCGAGCAGCTCGAGCACCGGCACCGCGGCGCTCGACAGCGCCACCAGGCTGGTGGCGGTGCGCTCGGCGAAGCGATGGCGCGCGGCGTTCAGGTCGAGCACCGGGACGTAGTCCGAATTGGCGCGCGCGCCGTAGCTCTCGAACAGCGGCTCGAGCGTGGCGCGGTTGCCCAGGTAGCGCGCGTCGAGGTCGCCCGCGGACAGCACGTGCACCGTCCACAGCTCCTTGGCCACCCCCGGGTGCTCGAACACGCGCGCCTGCGGCGCGCCCGGCAGCGGCGCCGCGCTCGCCACGATCAGGATGTCGTGGTCGCTGGGCGCATAGATAGCGTAATGCGCGAACTCGTCGCCGAGCGCGCGCATCACGCTGGCGACCAGCGTCAGGTCGATCTCGTAGAGCTGAAACCACTGCACCAGCAGGCCGCCCGGGGCGAGGTGCGCGGCGATGCGCCGGTAGAACTCGCGCGTAAACAGGCTCGACACGCCGCTCACCCACGGGTTGGAGGGCTCCGAGACGATGACGTCGTAGCGGCGCTGGCGCGCCGAGAAGTAGGTCTTGGCGTCGTCGATGACGAGGGTGCCGCGCGGGTCGGCGAAGGCGGCGCTGTTGCGCGGCAGGAAGCCGCGCGCCGCTTCCACCATTGCCGCCTCGATCTCGACCGTGTCGACGCGCTCGATGTCCAGGCTCTGCAGCAGCGTGTGCGTCGTGAGGCCGGTGCCGATGCCGATCACCGCCGCGCTCTTCGCCTCGGGCTTGAGTGCGAGCGGCAGCGCGCCGGTGAGCACCATGGTGATCTCGTCGGTGCCGCGGTCGGTCTCCGCCTTGGCCTCGAGGTTGATCGAGCCGTCGGACTTGCCGTTGGTGCGGATGCTGGTGGCGGAGCTGTACTTCACCAGATGCACGGTCGCGGTCTTGCCGTCTTTGGCAAACAGCACCTTCGCGTCGCGCGAGCTGGCGAGATCGCCGTGGCGGTACACGCCCGCCGTCAGCTTGTTGGCGTCGAGCTCGAAGGCGAGCGCCGCAACGGCGAACAGCACCGCGCAGGCCGCCGCCGCGGGCAGGAGCTGCGTGCGCCGCGCAGCGAACCGGTGCAGCAGGTACAGGCCGAGCGCGGCGTCGAGCAGGGCGCCGGCGATGAGCGCGCCCTTCAGGCCGAGCACCGGCAGGCCGATGTGCAGCGCGAACAGCACCCCGGCGATCGCGCCGACGGTATTGGCGGCGTACACGCGGCCGATGGCGCCTTCGCCCGCGCCCTGCCGCAACAGCGCGCCGGTGATCAGGGGCAGCGTCATGCCGGCGCAGAACGTCGCCGGCAGCATGACCAGCGCGGCGATCGCCTGGCCGGACAGGTTGAACAGCGCGTAGCCGGTGTCGTTGCGCTCGATGCCCGCCATCAGCAGCTCCATCAGCTCGAAGCTGCGGTCGTACACCGGCAGCGTCGCGAGCGCGGCCAGGCCCATCGCCACCTGCACCCAGCCGAGCAGGCGCCCGGGCGAGGCCACGCGGTCGACGCGCCGGCGCACGGCGTAGCCGCCGAGCGCGAGGCCGAGGATGAAGGTCGAGAGCATCAGCTCGAACGAGTGCGTCGAGGCCCCCAGCACCAGCGACAGCATGCGGATCCAGCTGATCTCGTAGATGAACGAGGCGACGCCGGTGAGAAAGCTCGCGGCGAGCAGCAGCGTCAGCAAGCCCGCGTCCATCCCCGGGCGCGCCTCGAGCGCGCCCGCGCGCAGCGGCCGCGCCAGCACCCAGACGATGGCGGCGAGCAGAAGGTTGATGACCCCCGCGACGCGCAGCGTGCCGGGCAATCCCACCCAGGCGATCAGCACGAAACCGCTCGCGAGCACGCCCAGCGCCGCGCCCAGGCTGTTGGTGAAGTACAGCATCGCCACCGACTCCCCGGAGGCCGCCGGGTGCGCGCGCACCAGGCCCGCGCTCATCAGCGGGAAGGTGGCGCCGAGCAGCACCGATTGCGGCAGGATCAGGAGGCAGGCGAGCGCGAGCTTCGCGCCGAGCACCGAGCCGTCGGCGCCGAGCGCCGGCAGCAGCACCGCGAACGACCACACGGTGAGCGCCACGAAGGCCTCGTGAAAGCCGAGCGCCGCCAAGCCGATGACCGCCTCGACCAGCGCATAGGCGGCGAGCGGGCTGCGCAGGCGCGCGGAC
>JBFFZT010000407.1:0-2870 GCA_041568535.1 Burkholderiales bacterium
CCACGTGGACGCCGGGCCCGACCGCACCGACGCCATGATGGACGACGCCACGGTCGACGAAGTGATCGGCGCGCTGCGCGCGACCAGTGCGCACACCGTGGACCTCACCGGCGGCGCGCCCGAGCTGCACCCGCGCTTTCGCGACGTGGTGCAGGCGGCCTTCGACGCCGGCAAGCACGTCATGGACCGCTGCAACCTCACGGTGCTGCTGCTGCCGCGCAACGCCGGCCTGGTCGACTGGCTCGCAGAGCGGAACGTGGAGATCGTCGCCTCGCTGCCGCACTACCGCCGCCCGAACACCGACGCGCAGCGCGGCGACGGCGTGTTCGAGCGCTCGATCCGCGCGCTGCGCATCCTGAACGCCGCCGGCTACGGCAAGGGCGACCCGAAACGGCGCCTGACGCTGGTGTCCAACCCCGCCGGCGCCTTCCTCGGCGCTTCGCAGGCGAGCGTGGAACGCGAGTGGCGCGAGGGGCTGCAGAGGAACTTCGGCCTCAGCTTCGATCGGCTGTTCGTGCTCAACAACATGCCGATCGCGCGCTTTCTCGAGTGGCTGCAGGACTCGGGCAACCTCGAGGGCTACATGGAGCGCCTGGCGAACGCCTTCAACCCGGGCGCGATCGCCGGCCTCATGTGCCGCAACACGCTCTCGGTAGGCTGGGACGGGCGCCTGTACGACTGCGACTTCAACCAGATGCTCGAGCTTGCGCTCGACGGCGCGGCGGGCGCGCACATCCGCGACTTCGACGAGCGCGCCTGGCGCAGGCGGCGCATCGTCACGGCGCGCCACTGCTTCGGCTGCACCGCCGGCGCCGGCAGCTCCTGCGGCGGGCAGACCGCGGGGACAGACCCCATTTAGCGATAAAGCAAGCTAAATGGGGTCTGTCCCCATTTACGCGCGCCAGACGATCTTCCCGCCCGCCTCCTTCGCCATGCCGTCGAGGTACGCCTCGTGCGCGCGCTCCTCTTCCTGCGTGGCGCGCAGCACGACGAGCTTCGACGCGTCGATGCGCGCGGTGACCGCGGCCTGCTCGGCGGCGGTCTCCAGGTCCATCGCCAGGCTGTCCTGGCCGCGCGTCATCGCCAGGTAGACCTCGGCCAGCAGGCGCGCGTCGAGCAGCGCCCCGTGCAGCGTGCGGTGCGCGTTGCTCACCGCGTAGCGCTCGCACAGCGCATCGAGCGAGTTGCGCCTGCCCGGGTGCAGCTCGCGCGCCAGCGCCAGCGTGTCGACGACCCCCGCGACGTGGTCCTTCAGGCGCCCCAGCCCGGCGCGCTCGAGCTCGAGGTCGAGGAACTCGACGTCGAAGTCGGCGTTGTGGATGATGAGCTCGGCGCCCTGCACGTAGTCGAGGAACGGCCGCGCGATGTCGGCGAACTTCGGCTTGTCGGCGAGAAACTCGTCGGTGAGCCCGTGCACGCGCAGCGCGCCCTCCTCGCTCTTTCGTTCCGGGTTCACGTAGCGGTGGAAGTGGTTCTCGCTCACGCGCCGGCTGAGCAGCTCGATGCAGCCGATCTCGATCACGCGGTCGCCGAGGCTCGCCGAGAGCCCGGTGGTTTCCGTGTCGAGCACGATCTGCCTAGGCGTCGCCATCGATCCCCTTGTTGGCGAGCGCGTCGGCGCGCTCGTTCTCCGGGTGCCCGGCATGGCCGCGCACCCAGTGCCATTCGACCTCGTGCGCGCGCGCGAGCTCGTCGAGCCGGGCCCACAGGTCCTGGTTCTTCACCGGCTTCTTGTCGGCGGTGCGCCAGCCGCGGCGCTTCCAGTCGTGGATCCATTCGGTGATGCCCTTCTGCACGTACTGCGAGTCGGTGTACAGGCGCACGCGCGAGCGCGCCTCGAGCGCTTCCAGCGCGCGGATCACCGCGGTGAGCTCCATGCGGTTGTTGGTGGTCGCCGGCTCGCCGCCGTGCAGCTCGCGCTCGCGCCCGCCCGCGCGCAGCAGCACGCCCCAGCCGCCCGGCCCCGGGTTGCCGCGGCAAGCGCCGTCGGCATAGACCTCCACCGCCTCAGCGCTCATGCCGCCGCTGCGTCACGTGCCCGTTCTTCTGCGGCATCGCCGCCAGCGCGCGGCGGCGCTTGCGCTCCTGGCGCCAGGCCGGCGTGATGAGGCGCATGCCGTGCACGCGCTTCACCGCGCGCACCACGTACACGCCGCCGAGGATCGGCCACCAGCGCGCCCCGGCCTTCTCCATGAAGGCGAAGCGCTCGCGCCACGCGCTCTGCGCGAGCGGCGGCGCGTAGCAGCCGAAGCGCCCGCCGTTCAGCTCGAACGACAGGAGCTGCAGCCAGTCCTTGAGCCTGAGCAGGCCGATGAAGCGCGCGTCCCAGGGCGAGGGGGCCCGGCGCCCCGCGAACCAGCGGCGCAGGCCCCACAGCGAGGCGTTGTTGAACCCCGAGATCACCACCTGGCCGTCGGGCCGCAGCACGCGCTCGGCCTCGCGCAGCACGCTGTGCGCGTCGAGGTGCGACTCGAGCGCGTGCGGCAGCACCACCAGGTCGAGGCTCTGCGAGGCGAGCGGCAGCTGCAGCGGGTCGGCGGCGAGCGCCGCGCCCTCCTCCAGCGCCACCGTGAAGCGGTAGGGAATGCGGTTCTGGCGCAGGAAGGAGAATTCCGGCATGCCGACCTGCACCGCGCGGTAGCCGAACACGTCCTCGACCGCGTTGTCGAACTGCTGCATTTCCCAGTCGAGCACGTAGCGCCCGAGCGGCGTCGTGCACCAGCCGGCGAAGGACGCGCGCTCGCCGTTATACTTGGCGGCCGCAGCCGAGACGAAGGACTGGCGATCCATGCTCGATATCGTTCCGCTACAGGCCCTGCGCGACAACTACGTGTGGACGCTGCGCAACGCGCGCCACGCCGCGGTGGTCG
>JBFFZT010000408.1:0-2838 GCA_041568535.1 Burkholderiales bacterium
CGCAAGCCTGAGCGCCTGCTCGCAGGTGCCGGCGAGCTGCACGTCGGCCTTCAGCCCCTTCGAGGCCTGGCGCGCGAGCAGCAGCCGTATCGACTCCTCGTCGTCGACGATCAGCAGGCGGTGACGCGGCGCGGCGGGCTTCCTCTTTTTCGCGGCCATCAGCGCTCCAGCTGCCGGGCGAGGTCGTTGAAATCGCGGGCGTGCACGTCGAAGGCCGGCTCGCGCGACACGTCCGCCTGCTTCGCGGCGCCGTACTCGCGCGGCCGCGTCACGTAGGCGGTCTTCAGGCCGCAGGCGCGCGCGGCGTGCAGGTCGTCCTTGTGCGCCGCCACCATCATCAGCTCGGCCGGGCGCACCCCGAGCAGCGCCGCGGCGCCGAGGTAGGTCTCGGGGTCCGGCTTGTAGTGGCGCACCACCTCGGCCGAGAGGATGCAGTCCCACGGCAGTCCCGCGTTCCTGGCCATGTTGACCAGCAGCGCCACGTTGCCGTTCGAGAGCGTGGCGATGATGCGGCGGCGCTTGAGCTTCGTCAGCCCCGCCTTGGCGTCGGGCCAGGGCTTGAGGCGATGCCAGGCGTGGTTCAGATGCACGATCTCCTCTTCGCTCAGCCCGCGGATGCCGAAGTCTGCCAGCAGGCCGTCGAGGATCATGCGGTGCAGGTCGTCGAGCTTCGTCCACGGCAGCTCGCCCGAGCGCACGCGCGCCATCGCCGGGCGGTAGCCGGCGCGCCAGGCGTCGGCGAAAGCCTCCCAGTCGACCTTGAGCTTCTTGCGGCGCCCGAGGAGCCGTCCTTCGCGAATCAGCGAGCCGCGCCAGTCGACCACCGTGCCGAAGACGTCGAACACCAGCGCTTTCACTTTGGGGGCGCGCACGGGGCTCATTTTGCCTTTCTTTCGTGCTTCCAGAGCACGTCGCCGCGCCGCGCCGCGCGGTTGAGCGCGCGGCCGAGGACGAAGAGCAGGTCCGAGAGGCGATTGAGGTACTGACGCGCGCGCTCGCCCACCGGCTCGGCGCGGCCGAGCGCGACCAGGCTGCGCTCGGCGCGCCGGCACACGGCGCGCGCGAGGTGCGCCGCGGCCGCTGCGCGCGTGCCGCCGGGCAGGATGAACTCCTTCAGAGGCTTCAGCTTCGCGTTGTGCGCCTGCGTGAGCGCCTCGAGGCGCGCGACGTGCTGCTCGGTGACCATGCTGTGGCCCGGGATGCAGACTTCGCCGCCGAGGTCGAACAGGTCGTGCTGCACCTGCAGCAGGGCCTTGGCGATGGGGGCGGGCGGCCGCTCCGCGAGCAGCAGCCCGAGGCAGGAATTGAGCTCGTCGATGTCGCCGAGCGCCTGAATGCGTGGGCTGTGCTTCGCGACGCGCGTGCCGTCGCCCAGGCCCGTGTCGCCGGCGTCTCCGGTGCGCGTGGTGATTTTCGATAGCCTGTGGCCCATGAGAAGCGCAGAATTATAGGGCCGCAACCCTGAACGAAGGAGGAAACGATGGCTGTGCGCAAAGCTTCCTACTACTCGATGAAGGTACCGCAGCGTCCCGGGTCCGGAGCGCAGCTGCTCGGCGAGCTGAAGAAGGCGAAAGTGAATCTGCTCGCCTTCACCGGCTTCCCGGCCGCCGGCGGTGCGCAGGTGGACTTCATCCCGAAGGACAACGCCAAGTTCGCGGCGGCCGCGCGCAAGGCGAAGATGAAGCTCTCGGCGCGCAAGACCGTGTTCCTCGCCACGGGCGCGGACAAGGTGGGCGCGCTGACCAGCATCCTCAACCGTCTAGCGAAGGCGAAGATCAACCTCGTCTCGCTGCAGGCTGTGACGGCCGGCAGCGGCCGCTTCGGCGCGATGTTCTGGGTCAAGCGCAAGGACGTGGGCAGAGCCTCGCGCGTGCTGAAGGCGCGCTAGCGCAGCGCCTTTCGCAGCACCAGCTTCAGGCCGGACCAGACCTCGGTCACCGCGGGAAGCGGCGTGCCCGAATAGCCGGCCAACTATCGCGTCCGGCTGAGCGTAATCGCCGACTCCGGGCAGGCTTTCACGCACAGCCCGCAGCCTTCACACGCTTCGGGGGAGGCGAGCCGCGCCTGCTGCCAGCGGTGCGCCATGCCCTTCAGCTTGCCCCGCAGGGTCAGGCCGGCGCGCTGCGCCCGCGGCAGCGTGCCCAGGGCGAACACGCCGACCGGGCAGACCTCCACGCATTTCGCCTTGCCCTCGCAGCGGTTGCGGTCGATCACCGGCGCGAAGGTGCCGGCGTCGTACTTGCATTCGGCGATGGCGGGCAAGGCAATCAGGCTACGGTGCGGCCTTCTTTTCCAGCTTGTCGCACTCGGCCTCGTAGTCCTTCACCAGCGCGGCGAGCGCGTCGTGGAACTTGTTCTGGTGGCTGAGCAGGTCTTCGAGGCTCTTGGCCAGCTTCTTTTGCTTGAGCTCGCCGTCCATCAGCAGCCAGAGCTCGGTCAGCTTCTCGATGTTGCCTTCGGAGTAGTGCACCATTTCCTTGAACTGCTTGATGACGTCCCTGGACCGCTCCAGCGGTGTCTTCTCGGCCGACTGATCCGTCATGATCGCCTCCCTCGAGACAGGCTCCTGCTCTCAATCTAGGCTGCGGGCAGCGATTTGTCGAGCTTCGCTTTTTCCTGCACCTACCGGCCGACGACGATCAATATGCCGGCGGCGACAGCGAGGATCGACATGACCGCGCCCAGTCCGGAAAAGCTCAGATTGAGCAGCGGCACCAGGCCGGTGAGGATGAGCCACACGGCCAACAGCAGCATGCCGACGTTTCGGGTCAGTTTCATAGGTAACCTCCGTCTATCGGGGTACGAGCGATGCGTGGCGCTCAAGGAACTGCTTCACGA
>JBFFZT010000409.1:0-2837 GCA_041568535.1 Burkholderiales bacterium
GGCCGCGCTCTCGGACGCAGCGGCCGGCGCGCTCGCGCGCGCGGTCGCGACGCGATTGCGGCCCGCGTGCTTCGCTTCGTACAGCGCCGTGTCGGCCGCCGACAGCAGCGCGTCCCAGTCTTCGCCGTCGACGCCGTAGGTGGCGACCCCCGCGCTGACCGTCACCTCGATGCGCCCTGCTTGCACGTGGATGCCGCGCGCTTCCAGCGCCCGGCGAATGCGCTCGGCGACGCGCACCGCGGTCTCGGTTCCGGTCTGCGGCATGAGCAGCGCAAACTCTTCTCCACCATAGCGGCCCACGGTGTCGTGCTTGCGGATCCCCGAGCGCAGAACATCGGCGAACGCGCGCAGCACCTGGTCGCCCGCGGGGTGGCCATAGCGGTCGTTGAGTTGCTTGAAGCGATCGAGATCGAAGATGGCGAGGCTGAACGCGGCGCCGCCGCGTGCGCTGCGCGACACTTCGCGCTCGAACTCCGCAAGGAACGTGCCCCGGTTGTAGATGCCGGTCAGCGAATCGAACTGGGCGGAACGCACGAGTTCCGCTTGCAGCGCTTCGACCTCCATCCAGATCACGCCGAACGTCGCCACCATGATGAAGCCCGAGTAGGCGAGGAACGTGGCGGCGTTGAGCGCGTCCGGCTGCAGCACGTCCGGCGTTTTCACGAGTAGCGTGCCCGCAGCCCGCACCAGCGTCAGCAGGGCCGTGCCCCAGAACACGTACTCCGTGAAACGACGCGAGATCCGGCGCTCGGTGGACGCCTTGCTGCGCAGGAGCCACGCCGCACGCACCGCGATGATGGCGATCGCCGTGGAAACGCCCACCGTGCGCGCCACGTTGCTGGGCCAAATCGTGGAGAACACGAGCAGGTAGACGAACAGCAGCCCTGTCAGCCCCCAGCCCAGCAAGTCGCGCGGCCTGCTGCTTAAGAAAACGCGCAGGCTGCGCAGCGCCAGCACCAGCGCGGCCACGATCAGCGTGTTGGCCAGCGCCATGGAGATCCAGTCCGGAATCATGTCGCGCAGCGCCAGGCCCAGGAGCCCCGTGGACAGCAGGAGCATCGCGCCGCCCCAGCTGCCGATCACGCGGCTCGTGCCGCGCAGCCCCGCGAACAACAGCGACATTGCCCCCATCAGCCCGGCGGTCAGCAGGCTGGCGACGATCAGGGTGCGCGGATCAAGTTCCACGGCGGCTGCACCAGGGGGCGCGATGCAGCGGCCCGGTGTCTTACGCGGCGGCGATCAGTAGCGATACGGCTCCGCGCATTTGACGATCTCCGCGGTGCTCGGGAGATCGAGGCAGTGGCGTGCGTCTTCGTTCATGCGCATCGGGCGCTTGCCCGACGCCGACGCAGTCTTCATCGGCTTCGCATCGGCCTCCATGCCGCCCGGCTTGCCCTGCTCCACCTTGATGCCGGCCGGCTTGGCGGCCTCAGTCTGGGCAATCGCCGTACCCGTGGCAAAAACCACAAGTACTGCGATAAGAGAGGCCGCTAAGGCTTTGTTTGTCATGGGTCTGTCCTCGTTGGGAAACCCCGGACGCCATGCTAAAACCATCCGGGGCCGGATGCAATCCCCTGCTAGGCTTCGCGGGCATGCCCTCGCTCGCCCGCTACGCCTGGCTGTCCGTGGCCACCGCCCTCGCCACCATGGCCCTGAAGGGGACGGCGGCGTGGCTCACCGGGTCGCTGGGCCTGCTTTCGGACGCGCTCGAGTCGTTCGTCAACCTCGGCGCGGCGCTCATCGCCTTGTACACCCTGCGCGTCGCGGCGCGCCAGCCGGACGAAAAGCACCCGTTCGGCTACACCAAGGCCGAGTACTTCTCGGCCGCGGTGGAGGGCGCCCTGATCCTGCTGGCCGCCCTGGCGATCGTCGCGGCGGCGGTGCCCAGGCTGATCGAGCCGCAGCCGATCCAGCGCTTCGACGTGGGCATCTTCATAGCCCTCGTCGCGGCCGCCCTGAACCTGGGCACGGCGCTGGTGCTGCTGCGCGCCGGCAAGCGCCACGACTCGATCGCGCTCGAGGCCGACGCGCACCACCTGCTGACCGACGTCTGGACCTCGATCGGCGTGGTGGCCGGGGTGGGCGCCACGGTGCTCACCGGCTGGCTGGCGCTCGACCCGCTGATCGCCATCGCCGTTGCCGTGCACATCGTCTGGACCGGCGCCAAGGTCATGCGCCGCTCGGTGCTCGGCCTTATGGACCGCGCGCTGCCCGAGCCCGACCTGGAGCGCATCCGCGCCATCCTGGATGCGTATCGCGCCGAAGGGCTCGACTACCATGCGCTGCGCACGCGGCGCGCGGGCCGGCTGCGGCTGGTGGAAATGCACCTGCTCGTGCCGGGCGAGATGAGCGTGCGCGAGGGGCACCGCATCGCCGACGAGATCGAGGAGAAGATCCGCGCCGAACTGCCGGGCGCCGCGGTGCTCACGCACCTCGAGCCGATCGAGGATCCCGCGTCCTACCGCGACGACGCGCTCATCCGCTAGGCGCTAGAGGGTCTTCGCGGTCTCGCGCAGCACGTACTTCTGGATCTTTCCGGTCGCGGTGGTCGGCAGGCTGCCGAACACGACCTTCCTCGGCACCTTGTAGCGCGCGAGGTTGTCCCGACACCACTGGATGAACTCCTCCTCGGTGGCCTGCGCCCCGGGCTTGAGCTGCACGAACGCGCACGGCGTCTCGCCCCATTTCTCGTCGGGCCGCGCCACCACGGCAGCCAGCGCGGTGGCCGGGTGCTTGTAGAGCGCGATCTCGACCTCGACCGAAGAGATGTTCTCGCCGCCCGAGATGATGATGTCCTTCTTGCGGTCCTTGATCTCGACGTAGTTCGTCGGGTGCCA
>JBFFZT010000410.1:0-2827 GCA_041568535.1 Burkholderiales bacterium
GAGTCGGGCACGCTCGCCACCACGCGCCCCGACATCTCGACGCAGGTGCGCTTTCGCAAGGAGGAGGAGCTGAAGCAGAACGTTGCGTCGCTCCCCGGCGACGGCCCGGTCAAGCTGCTCACCTCGTGCCCGTCGTGCCTGCAGGGGCTCGCGCGCTTCGACGCCGACGCCGGCACGCAGGCCGACTACATCGTGGTGGAGATGGCGCGGCGCCTGCTCGGCGAGAACTGGCTGCCGGAGTTCGTCGGCAAGGCGAATACGGGCGGCATCGAGCGCGTGCTCCTGTAGAGTACGCGGCGATGAGCGAGCCGCGCGCCCTGCAGCTTCCGGACATCGACCCCGCCGCCCGCCCCGAGTTCACCGACGGCGCCAGCGCCAAGGCGTGGCTCGAGCACGTGCCGCTCGCCAACGTGTCGGCGGCGCAGCACCAGTTGCTCGTCCAGGTGGAGGAGTTCAACCGCTACGCCGCCGGCGCCGAGGCGCGCTGCGCCGCGCTCGAGGCGCTGCGCGAGGCGGTCAACTTCGTGCAGATCGAGCAGGCCAAGCGCTTTACCAACCGCGCGCTGCCGATGCAGGAGTCGGAAGCGGCGCTGTTCGAGGACACCATCGAGCTGTGGGAGCAGATGCGCCTCGGCTACCTGCGCTGCCTGCAGGCGGACGTGGCGGCGCTGCGCGGCAAGCGCGCGCTGCTCGCGCAGCGCGCGCTCGCCTACTCGGGCCTGCGCATGTTCCATCACTACCGCGCCTACCGCGAGGTGGCGGCGCGCGACTGGCGCAACCTGCACCAGGCTTACGCGCGCGCCGAAGCGCTGGGCGTGGCCGAGCAGGCGGTCAAGGATTACCTCAATCGCGACGTGCACGACACTTCGCCGCGCATCGCCTACATGCGCGCCACGCTGATGGGCATGTGCAATCCGCACGAGCTCACGCCGCGCCAGCTCACCTTCGTCGCCTTCCTGCTCGAGCGCTGGGCCGACAAGGTCGAGGTGGCGCGCGCGCCGGTCGACGAGGGCGAGGCACCGCCGCTAGTGGTCGATCTGTCGGGCGACAGTTGCGCCGATCGCGGCGCTGCGGCGGGGGAGGCGCCGCGCTACCTCGACACGCGGCGCCTCGCGAAGAGCCTGAGGAACCGTGTCGCGCTGCTCAGGAAGGGCGAGTCCCCGGCGCGCCTCGCGCTCGGCGAGGACTGCGTGCAGCCCTCGTGCGAGCAGCTGCTCGTGTTCCTGTACCGGCAATGGTGCCAGGCGCGCCAGGCGCGCGGCGCAGAGCGCGCGCCCGCGCGCGATGCGCTGCAGTCGTGCACCGGCCTCGCCGCCATCCACTACTACGTCTCGGGGCGCGTGTTTCGCGTCGCCACCACGTTCCGGGAGCTCACGTCGCGCCAGCGCGACGAGATCGCCACCTTCGGGCGCGTGAGCACGCGCGACGAGGAGGACTACAGCGTGGCGCAGGGGTTCCTCCTGGAGCAGTGGCGCCTCGAGGACGAAAGCGCGCAGGGCCTGAAGATGCTGCGCCGCGCCGGCGAACCCGGGCGGCGCATGGCGCCCGGGCAACTGGTCGGCGTGCGCAGCGCCGACGCGAAGGGCTTCCGCCTCGGCCAGGTGCGCTGGGTGATGGCCACCCAGGCCGGCGATCTGCGCTGCGGCGTGAAGCTGCTGCCCGGCCTGCCGCTCGCCGCCGCGGTGCGCGGCACCGGCGTCAACGCAACCGACGAGAAGTACGTGCAGGCCGTGGCGCTCGCCGCGGTGCCGGCGGAGAAAGCGCCGGCCACGCTGGTGCTCGCGCCGGGCTGGTTCCGGCCCAAGCGCGTGATCGAGGCGGCGATCCAGAAGCCGATGCGCGTGCGGCTGCTCGAGCTCGCCGAGCGCGGCACCGACTTCGAGCGCGTCGCCTACGAGGTGCTGCCGGACTAGGCTGCGGCCCGCGCGGGGTCGCTCGGCGTCACGCGCTCGGCCGGGAACTCGGCGCGAAACGTGGAGCCCCGGCCAAGCTCGCTCTCGACTTCGAGGCTGGCCTGGTGGCGCTGCAGCACGTGCTTGACGATGGCCAGGCCCAGCCCGGTGCCGCCCGAATCGCGCGAGCGGCCCTGGTCGACGCGATAGAAGCGCTCGGTGAGCCGCGGTATGTGCCGCGTCTCGACGCCGATGCCCGTGTCCTCGACCGCGAAGATGCCGCGCCCGTCCGCCAGCCGCCAGGTGAGCGTCACCGAGCCGCCCGCCGGCGTGTAGCGCACCGCGTTCGACACCAGGTTGGAAAAGGCGCTGTGCAGCTCGCGCGCGCTGCCGGTCAGCCGGGCCTCGTCCTCCACCCGGCTGTGCACCTGGTGGCGGCCGGCCGAGAGGGCGCGCGCTTCTTCCGCCAGCTGCCCGACGAGCGCGCGCATGTCGATCGGCCGCTCGTCGGCGGGCGCCGGGCTCGATTCCAGCGCCGAGAGCGTGAGCAGGTCCTCGATCAGCTGCTGCATGCGCCGCGCCTGCTCGGCCATCAGGCCGAGGTAGCGCTGGCGCTGCGCGGCGCCCATCTCGATCTGCGCATCGCCCAGCGTCTCGACGAAGCCCGCGAGCACCGTGATCGGCGTCTTCAGCTCGTGCGACACGTTGGCGACGAAGTCGCGCCGCATGGTCTCGAGCTTTTCCTGCGCCGTGATGTCGCGCGAGTTGAGCAGCTTCTGCTCGTCGCCGAACTGGATCAGGCGCACGAGCAGCACGGTTTCGCCGCGCACGCCGCGCAGCACCAGCGGCTCGCGGAAGTCGCCGGCCGCGAGCCAGGCGACGAAATCGGGGTGGCGCACGAAGTTCGCCACCGGCCGGCCGAGGTCGCGGCGCGC
>JBFFZT010000411.1:0-2823 GCA_041568535.1 Burkholderiales bacterium
GTCGTCGATCCGGATCGGGACCGTGTCGCGGAACGCCCGGACGGAGGGGGGCGGCTCCGAGAGACGCCGCGCCAGGATCGCCTGCGCCGTACGCCCGGTAAACGGCGGCTCGCCGGTGAGCATCTCGTACAACACGCAGCCGAGCGCGTAGATGTCGGCGCGCGCGTCGACGTCGGCCGGGTCGCGCAGGCGCTCGGGCGCCATGTAGAGCGGCGTGCCGAGAATGCGCAGCGTGCGCGTGATGGTCTGGTCGTCGCCGCCGGCGATGTTCTTCACCAGGCCGAAGTCGAGGACCTTCACGAAATCGTACTCGCCGCCGTAGCGGCACACCATGATGTTGGTCGGGCTCACGTCGCGGTGCACCATGTTCTTGCCGTGCGCCTCGGCCAGTCCCGCGCAAACCTGGCGCATGAGGTGCAGCACGCGCGCCACCGGCATCGGCCCCGTCTGCAGCACCAGCTTGCCGATGGTCTCGCCCTCCAGGAACTCCATGGCGTAGTACAGGTTGCCGTCGGCCGAGTGCCCGTAGTCGTAGATTTCCACCATGTTGGGGTGCGAGAGCTGGCTCGCGAGCTGCGCCTCGCGCTCGAAGCGCGCCACCATCTCGTCAGTGGCGCGCGTGGGTTTGAGCAGCTTCACCGCCGTGGGGCGCTTGAGCAGGTCGTGGCGCGCCGCGTAGACGTTGCCGACCCCGCCTTCGCCGATGCGCTCGCCGAGCAGGTAGGCGCCCACGCGCCGCTGCTCGACTTCGCTTCTCAGCTTCGCGGCCGCGAACCAGGCGCCGAGCGCGGCGAGCACGGCGAGCACCAGCGCGCCGAACACCACGCCGAACGCCGTGCCGAGCACCTTGAGGGGCGCGTAGGCTTCCTCGGCGCCCATCTCGACGGCGACCCCCATGTCGTAGGCCGGCAGCCAGCGCCAGGCGCCGACCACCGCGCCGCCGTGGTACGCGGCGTAAGGCTCGAGCAGCATGCCGCCCGCCGCGACCGCAGCCGAAGCGTCGCGCGCGGCGGCCGCAAGTTGCGTGCGCTCGTTCTCCGGAGCGCCCGGCGGGCGCAGCACCTGCGCCAGCGCGGCGCCCTCGGGCGCGAAGCGCCCCTGCGACAGCATGACCCCGCCCCGGTCGAATGCGTAGACCTCGTCGGTGGCGCCGCTCCGCGCGGCGGCGAGGATGGCGGCGAACTGCTCGTGCGCGTACTGGCCGACGCCGAGCGCCGCGATGGTGCGCCCGGCGTCGTTCTGCACCGGCGTCTCGATCCACACCACCGCGCGCGCGAGCGGCGGCTGCGCGGGCGGCTCGACGAGCCGCTCGGCGTCGCCGTGCGGTCGCAGGAAGCGCGTCTCGCCGCGGAACACCGGCGCGAGGCCCTGCTCGAAGGCGCTCGCGGCGAGCTGCAGGCCGCAGTAGTCGCGGAACTTGGAGGCGATGATGCGGCCCGAGCGGTCGACGACGTTGAACGCCACCGCGCCGCTGCCGGCGAGCGCGTCGTCGAGCTGCTCGACGAGCGGCCGGCGCTCGGGCGCGCTGCAATAGCGCTCGGGCGTCGCCCCCGCCTGCGTGGCGAGCTCGACCAGCGCGCGCACGCGCGCGCGCACCTGCGGGTCGCGCGCCAGGCGCCGCACGCCGAGCTTCTGGTCCTCGATCCAGACCTCGAGCGTCTTCGCCTGCGCCTCGAGCACCGACTTCAGCGCCCCGGCGCGCGAGCCGCGCAGCGAGCGCTCGACGGCGTTGTAGGTCCACGCGCCGATGGCGGTGAGCGCGAGCAGGCTGGCGAGCAGCGCGAGCGCGAACCAGAGGCGCTGGCGCGCGCGCCGCGCGTGCGCCTCGCGCGCCGCCGCGCCCTCCTCCGGGTGCAGGGTGTGCGTCGCGGGCTCGGCGGCGTCGCTCACGGCACGGGGCTTACCTGAGGAACAGGCGGTAGGCGGGGTTCCTGGTCTCGTCCGCGGCCGGGTAGCCGAGGCGCGCGAGAAAGCGCCGGAAGTCGCCCATCTCGCGCCGCGGCACCTGCAGGCCGACGAGGATCGAGCCGTAATCGGCGCCGTAGTTGCGGTAGTTGAACAGGCTGATGTTCCAGGTCGGGTTCATCGCCGTGAGGAACTTCATCAGCGCGCCCGGGCGCTCGGGAAACTCGAACCGGTACAGCAGCTCGTCGCGCGCGAGCGCCGCGCGCCCGCCGATCATGTGCCGCATGTGGCCCTTGGCCACCTCGTCGGTGGACATGTCGAGGGTGCGAAAGCCCGCGCGGCGCAAGCCGCGCACGATGCGCTGCGTCTCGGCGCGGTCGTGCACCGTGACGCCGACGAAGATGTGCGCCTCGCGCGGGTCGGCCATGCGGTAGTTGAACTCGGTGATGTTGCGCCCGCCGAGCGCGCGGCAGAAGCGCCGGAAGCTGCCGCGCTCCTCCGGGATGGTGACGCCGAGCACCGCCTCGCGGTGCTCGCCCACCTCGGCGCGCTCGGCGACGAAGCGCAGGCGGTCGAAGTTGGTGTTGGCGCCGCAGGCCACCGCGACCAGCGTCTTGCCGCGCGCGCCGTGGCGCTCGACCCAGGCCTTGGCGCCGGCAATCGCCAGCGCGCCGGCGGGCTCGAGCACCACGCGCGTGTCCTCGAACACGTCCTTGATCGCCGCGCAGATCTCGTCGGTGTCGACCAGCACCATCTCGTCGACGAGCTTGCGCGCCAGGCGGAAGGTCTCCTTGCCGACCTGCTTCACCGCCACGCCGTCGGCAAAGAGGCCCACGTGCTCGAGCTTCACGCGCCGGCCCGCCTTCAGCGAGCGCGTCATGGCGTCGGCGTCGTCGGGCTCGACGCCGATCACCTTCA
>JBFFZT010000412.1:0-2822 GCA_041568535.1 Burkholderiales bacterium
AAGCTCTACCTGGCGCTGGTGAAGGGCGCCTGGGAGGGCGGCGCGCGCGAGCTGCGGGAGCGGCTGCACAAGTACGTCACCGCAGGCGGCGAGCGCCGGGTGGCGGTGCATGGCGCCGGACAGGCGGCGGCGACGCGGGTACGGCCGATCGCGGCGGCGGGCTCGTGCAGCCTGCTCGAGCTGCGGCTGCTGACCGGAAGAACGCACCAGATCCGGGTGCACCTGGCGCATGCCGGGCATCCGGTGCTGGGGGACGACAAGTACGGCGATTTCGAGCTGAACCGCGCGCTGGCGCGGCAAGGCGTGAAGCGGCTGCTGTTGCATGCGCGACGGCTGGCGTTCGCGCATCCTTTGACCGGCGCACCGCTGCGTCTGGAAGCGCCGGTGCCGCAGGACATGCGCAGATTCGCGGAGGCGCAGCTTGCGCTACAGCCTGATCGTCTTTGATTGGGATGGCACGCTGCTCGACTCGGCAAGCGCGATCGTCGAGTCGATCCAGGCGGCCGCGCGCGACCTGCAGCTGCCCGTGCCGACGCGCGAGGCGGCCAGCCACATCATCGGGCTCGGATTGCAGGACGCGCTGCGCACCGCAGTGCCGACGCTGCCCGAGGCACGCTACCGCGAGTTCGCCGACGCCTACCGCCGGCATTTCCGCGCGCGCGAGGACGCGATGGGGCTGTTTCCCGGCGCGCGCGAGCTGCTGCAGGACCTGCAGGCGGCCGGGCACCGCCTGGCGGTGGCCACCGGCAAGAGCCGGCGCGGGCTCGAGCAGGCGCTCGAGGCGACCGCGCTGCGCGCCTATTTCGGCGCCACGCGCTGCGGCGACGAGACCCAGCCCAAGCCGCACCCGGCGATGCTGCTCGAGCTGATGGCGCAGCTCGCCGCGCCGCCGCAGCAGTCATTGATGATCGGCGATACCTCGCACGACCTGGCGATGGCGCGCAGCGCCGGGGTGGACGCAGTCGCGGTCTGCTACGGCGCGCACCCCGAGCCGGCGCTGCGCGCGCTCGGACCGCGCGCCTGCTTGGCGAGCATCGCGGAGTTGCGTGCATGGCTGACGGCGAACGCCTGATCTGCGCATCGGCCGCGCTGCGCGACTCCGGCGACGGCGTGCGCTTCGAGGTCGAGTACTTCGGCGAACCCACGCCGGCGTTCGCCGTGCGCTATCAGGGCCGCGTGCACGCGTACCTGAACCGCTGCGCGCACGTGGCCATGGAGCTCGACTGGCGCGCGGGGCAGTTCTTCGATTTCGCCGGGCACGATTTGATATGCTCGACGCACGGCGCCACCTACGCCGCCGCCAGCGGCCAGTGCCTGGGCGGACCGTGCAACGGCACGCCGCTGGTGCGCCTGCGGGTCGCGGAACGCGACGGCGGCGTCTATTACCTGGGAGTCGACGATGACTGACAACGACGGGCAGTGGGAGCGCGGGCTGATCGAGCGGCTCGCCGGCGCCGCGCTGCAGGAGCAGCGGCGCGCGCGCCGCTGGGGCATCTTCTTCAAGCTGCTCACCTTCGCCTACATCACCGTGCTCATCCTCATGGCGATGGACTGGAAGGACGACAGCGCGACGTCGGGCAAGCATACCGCGCTGGTCGAGGTGAGCGGCGTGATCGCGCCGGGCACCGATGCTAGCGCCGAGCGCATCGCGACGGCGCTGCAGGCGGCGTTCAAGGACAAGAACACGCAGGGCGTGGTCGTGCGCATCAACTCGCCCGGCGGCAGCCCGGTGCAATCCAACTCCATCTATGAGGAGATGCGGCGGTTGCGCAAGAAGCATCCCAGTGTGCCGCTGTACGCCGTCGTCGAGGATGTATGCGCGTCCGGTGGCTACTACGTCGCGGCAGCCGCGGACCGCATCTACGTGGGGCGCTCGAGCATCCTCGGCTCGATCGGCGTACGCATGGACAGCTTCGGCGTCACCGGGCTGATGGAGAAGCTGGGCGTCGAACGGCGCCTGCTCACCGCCGGCGACAACAAGGGATTCCTCGATCCGTTCCTGCCCGTGGACGCGACGCAGAAAGCGCATGCGCAGGCGCTGCTCGAGGACGTGCACCGCCAGTTCATCGAGGCGGTGCGCGACGGGCGCGGCAGCCGGCTCAAGGAGACGCCGGACATGTTCTCCGGGCTGGTGTGGACCGGCCAGAAGAGCGTCGAGCTCGGCCTCGCCGACGCCTTCGGCGGCCTGGACTACGTGGCGCGCGAGGTGGTGAAGGCGGAGAAAGTGGTCGACTTCTCGCAGAAGGAGAACCTGGCCGAGAAGTTCGCGCGCCGGCTGGGTGCGGGGGTCGCAAACGCGGTGCTCGAGTTCGCCGTGCGCGGCGCCGCGCAGCCGCGTTAGGCGAGCAGCAGGAACACGGCCGGCCGCCGGCCGATCGTCGCGCGCGCCTGGCGCCACTGGGCGATGCTGCGCGTCGCGATCTCCTCGTCGGGCAGCGTGAGGTGAATGGCGACGCACAGGCGCGTAGCCGGCGCGCAGCATTCCAGCAGCGACCCGAGCAGCACGTCGTTGCGGTAGGGCGTCTCGATGAAGATCTGCGTTTCGCGCTCAGTGCGCGACCATTTCTCGAGCGCGCGGATGCGCGTTGCGCGCTCGGGCGCGGCGCGCGGCAGGTAGCCGCGGAACGCGAAGCGCTGCCCCTCGAGTCCGCTCGCCATCAGGGCGAGCAGGAGCGAGGAGGGGCCGACGAGCGGCGCGACGCGGAATCCGGCCGCATGGGCGGCGGCGACCAGCGCCTGGCCCGGATCGGCGACACCGGGGCTGCCGGCTTCGGACAGCACGCCCACGGAGCGTCCGGCGCGCAATGGCGCGAGCAGCGTGC
>JBFFZT010000413.1:0-2820 GCA_041568535.1 Burkholderiales bacterium
AACGTGTGGAACGTGTTCATCACCACCGACACGCCGCTCGCGCTGTTCTCGGTCGCCTCGCTGCTTGCCTTCTCGCGCCAGCGCTTCCTTCTTGCCGGGGTGCTGCTCGGCCTGGCGTTCCTCTCCAAGTACTTCGCCGTGTTGCTCGGGCTCGGCTACCTCGTCTGGGCGCTCGCCGCGCGCCGCCCGGGTGCCTTCGGCCTCGCGTTTCTCGGCGCACTGCCCGCGGGCCTGCTCAATCTGTACTGGAACTGGCAGGCGTGCTGGTGCAATGTGATGTTCAACGCCATCAACCGCCACGACGACGCGGGGATTTCCTGGACCACCCCCGCGCTCTATGCCGCGTCGCTCGCCTACCTCGCGGCACCGCTGCTCTGGTATGCCTGGAAGGAGCGCGCGCGCCTGCGCGCGGCGCTGCCGCGCGCCGAGGTGGGCGTCGCCGTGGCCGCCTGGCTGGTGCCGCTCGCCGTGTTCGCGCTGCTCTCGCCGGTCAAGCGCATCGGCTTGCACTGGCTGCTCGCCTTCATGCCCGCGCTGGTGCTGACGCTGGCCCTCGCGCTCGAGCGCCGCGCGCTTCTCGTCACGGTGCGCTGGTTCGCGGCACTCGCGCTCGTGCACGCAGCCGCGTTTGCGGCGCTCGCCGTGCCGCCGCTGGAGACATGGCGCGACATGCGGCTGTACCAGCGCCTCGTGCTGCAGTTCGACGCCCCGGCGGTGCTTGCCCCGCTCGCCCCGCAGCTTGCGCAGTACACGCTCGCCACCGAGGGCTACTCGGTGGCCGCCCAGCTTGCCTATCACACGCGCCGGGTGGTGCCGGTGTTCGGCTCCGGCTCCTCGCACGCGCGCCACGACGACATCCTCACCGACTGGCGGCGCTACCAGGGAAGCGACCTGCTGGTGTTCCGGCGCGAGCCGCCCGAGCTCGAGCGCTACCGGCCCTATTTCCGCGAGGTGGAGGCGCGACCGGTCCAGGCGCGCGGCACCACGCATTACGCGGTGCTGGGCCGGGGCTTCGATTACGCGGCGTACCGCGAGCGCGTGCTGGCGGTGGTCGACGAGCGCTGGTACCGCATTCCGTCCTGGCTGCCGGTCGGCGGCTGCTACTTCTTCGAGCGCTACGGCTTCCGGTGAGGCCGCGGGACGTCCTGGAGCTGCTGCGCCCGAAGCATTGGGTGAAGAATGCCTTCGTGCTCGCAGGGCTGCTGTTCGGCCACGCCTGGGGCGACCCGGCGCAGGTCGCCACGGCGCTCGCCGCCACGCTTGCCTTCTGCTTCGCTTCCAGCGCGGTCTATGCGTTCAACGACGCGCAGGACGCGGCGCGCGATCGCGAGCACCCGGCGAAACGCGCGCGCCCGGTGGCGCGCGGCGCCATCACGCCGCGCGCGGCGCGCGGGATCGGCGCGCTGCTCGCGGCGCTGGCGCTCGGCGTCGCGCTGTGGACCGACGCACGCGTTGCGGCGCTCATCGCCGCCTACGTGGTGCTCAATGCGGCCTACAGTCTCGGGCTGAAGCACGTGGCGGTGCTCGACGTCTTCATCATTGCCGCGGGCTTCATGCTGCGCATCCTCGCCGGCACCTGGGGCATCGGCATCGAGCCCTCGCGCTGGCTGCTCGCCTGCGGTTTTCTGCTGACGCTGTTTCTCGGCTTCGCCAAGCGCCGCGCGGAGCTCGATCGCCTGGCCGACGATGCCGGCCAGCACCGTGCCGTGCTCGAGGACTACAGCCTCGCGTTCCTCGACGGCGCGGTGTTCGCCTGCGCGCTCGGCATGGTGATCACCTACGCCCTGTACACCGTCGCGGAGACCACGGTCGTCCTGCACAGCACCGAGCATCTGATCTGGACGCTGCCCTGGGTGCTGCTCGGCACGTTCCGCTACCTCTTTCGCCTGCACTATCGCGGCGGCGGCGGCGACCCGACGCAGGAGCTGCTGCGCGACCCGATGCTCGGCGCGGCGGCGCTCGGCTGGGTGGCGACGGTCTACGCGCTGATCGGCTAGAATGGCCCGCCCCCATGACCGGACGCCCGCAGCAGCTCGCGCACCTCGAGTACCTCGGTGACGCCGCGCGCTTCGCCCAGCAGCTGCATGCGCTCATTCCGAAATGCGCGCTGCTCGAGAACTTCACGCCCGACGAGGTGCGCATGCTGTCGCACTTCATGGACGTGTACCGGGCGCCCGGCGGCGTGGAGATCATCCGCGAGGGCGACGGCGGTGACTTCATGATGATGGTCATCGAGGGGCGCATCGAGGTGCGCAAGCTCGACCGCTTCAACACGCCGCAGCCGATCGCGCTGGTCGAGCCGGGGCGCACGCTGGGCGAGATGTCGATGATCGACGGCGAGGCGCGCTTCGCCACCTGCGTCGCGGCGGAAAGCGCGCTGGTGGCGGTGCTCGACCGCGAGAGCCTGGCGCGCATCATCGTCGAGCAGCCGATGCTGGGCGCCAAGATCCTGATGGAGCTGGTGCTGATGCTCTCGCAGCGCCTGCGCGCCACCAGCGACCGTCTGATGCAGCTTCTCGATCAACAGGGGCAGCGCGCCTCGGACCTGATGTAAGTCGCGCGGGCGCCAGCGCGACCAAACTCTGTGAACCGCACCCGCCTCCTCGTTCTTGCCGTCGTCGTCGTGCTGGTGGGCGCGTTCTTCGCCCTCGGCGGGCAGCGCTACCTGACCTTGGAGCAGCTGCGCGCGCAGCAGGACGCCGCGCAGGCCTACTTCCTGTCGCATCCCTGGCAGACCGCGCTCGCCTACCTTGCGGTGTACGTCGCGGTCACGGGCCTGTCGCTGCCCGGCGCGGCGGTGCTGACGCTCTTCGGCGGCGC
>JBFFZT010000414.1:0-2817 GCA_041568535.1 Burkholderiales bacterium
GGCGCGTCATGCGGAAGGAGGCCGTCTCGGCCTGATGCCGATTCGCAACGAAGAAACGCTGCTTTCCTACCCCACCGACTTCCCGATCAAGGTGATGGGCCGCAAGGAAAGGCGCTTCGCGTCCACCGTCCTCGGCATCGTCAAGAAGCACGCACCCGACTTCGATCCCGCCACCATGGAACTGCGCCCGAGCCGCCAGGGAACCTACCTCAGCGTCACCTGTACCATCCGTGCCACTTCGCGCGAGCAGCTGGACGAGCTGTACCGCGACCTCTGCGACCATCCGTCGGTGGTCATGGTGCTGTAGATGGAAGCCGCGCTCGCCCTGCGCCTGAAGAGCCTCGGCCTCGCCGAGTACACGGCGGTGGCGGCGCGCATGCGCGATTTCACCCTGCAGCGCGATGCCGACACGCCCGATGAGCTGTGGATCGTGGAGCATCCACCGGTCTACACGCTGGGCCAGGGCGCCGATCCGTCCTTCGGGCCCAAGCAGGCGAACGGCATCCCGGTGGTGCAGTCCGAGCGCGGCGGCGAGGTGACCTACCACGGGCCGGGCCAGGCGATCGTGTACACGATGGTCGACCTGGCGCGCCGCGGTATCAAGGTGAAGGCGTTCGTGCACCTGCTCGAGCAGTGCGTGATCAATTTTCTCGTGCGCCACGAGGTGCAGGCCGAGAGGAAGGCCGGCGCGCCGGGGGTGTACGTCGGCGGCGCGAAGATCGCCTCCCTCGGCATTCGCGTGACGCGCGGTCGCGCCTGGCACGGCATCGCGCTCAATGTGGACATGGACCTCGCGCCGTTCCAGGCCATCGACCCGTGCGGCTACCCGGGCCTGAGCGTGGTGCAGGCGCGCGACTTCGGCGTCATGGGCACGGCGAAGGAGGTCGGCATCCGGCTCGCGCGGCTGATGGCGCAAAGGCTCGAGCATGCGTGAAGCCGGGGTCAAGGAGAAAGGCCAGGCGAAGACCGCGCGCATTCCGGTGAAGATCGTGCCGCGCGCGCCGCTGCCCAAGCCGGCGTGGATCCGCGTGCGGGCGCCCGCCCTCGGCTCGCGCTTCACCGAGATCAAGCAGATCCTCCGGGAGCAGAAGCTGCACACGGTGTGCGAGGAAGCCTCGTGCCCGAACATCGGCGAGTGCTTCGGCAAGGGCACCGCCACCTTCATGATCCTGGGCGACATCTGCACGCGCCGCTGCCCGTTCTGCGACGTCGGGCACGGGCGGCCGCTCGCGCCCGATGCCGAGGAGCCGGCGCACCTTGCCGCGACCATCGCGAAGCTGAAGCTGAAGTACGTGGTCATCACCAGCGTGGACCGCGACGACCTGAAGGACGGCGGCGCGCGGCATTTCGTCGATTGCATCCGCGCGGTGCGGGACCAAAGCCCGCATACGACGATCGAGGTGCTGGTGCCGGATTTCCGCGGTCGGCTCGAGCGTGCGCTCGAGCTCCTGCTCGCCGCGCCGCCGGACGTGATGAATCACAACCTCGAGACCGTGCCGCGGCTGTATCGCCAGGCGCGCCCGGGCGGGGATTACCGGCATTCGCTGCGGCTGCTGCAGGCGTTCAAGCAGGCGGCGCCCGCCGTGCCCACCAAGTCGGGACTGATGGTGGGGCTGGGCGAGACCGACGACGAGATCCTCCAGGTGATGCGCGACCTGCGCGCGCACGACGTGGAGATGCTCACCATCGGGCAGTACCTGCAGCCTTCGCCGCACCACCTCCACGTGGAGCGCTACGTGCACCCGGAGGTGTTCGCGATGTTCGAGCGCGAGGCCGAGGCGATGGGCTTCCGGCATGCGGCGATCGGGGCGATGGTGCGCAGCTCGTATCACGCCGACCGGCAGGCGGAAGAAGCGGGCGTGGCCTAGCGCCGGAGTCGCGCTGCGGACAGTCGAGTCCCGGCGCGACGGAGTCGATGAACGAACGCATCCTCTTCGACAAGTGTCCCCTGTGCGAGAGCCCGGAGCTCGCGCACGCGGCCACCGGCGACTGCTCTGGGCATCCGCTCTATCACCGCTCGCTCAGCAACCTGATCCGCTGGAAGCGCTGCGCCGCCTGCGCGCACGTGTTCACGGAAGGCTATTACACGGAAGAAGCCACCAGGCTGATCTTCAGCCGCACGCAGGCGCAGCAGCAGGTGGGCGCCGACATGGAGCAGCAGCGGTTTGCGTCGGCGCATATCGTCGAGAAGATCCTGCCCTATATCGGCGCCGGAACCTGGATGGACGTGGGCTTCGGCAACGGCTCGCTGCTGTTCACCGCGCAGGAGTACGGCTTCCGCCCCCTGGGGCTGGACCTGCGGGCGGAGAACGTGAAGGCCTTGGCCGCCTTCGGCATCGAAGCGCACTGCAAGGACATCACCGCGCTGTCGCTGCCGTCGCCGTGCGCGGTGATCAGCATGGCGGACGTCGTCGAGCACGTGCCTTTTCCGAAGGAACCGCTGCGCGCCGCCCACCGGCTGCTCTCGGCATCCGGGGTGCTGTTCATCTCGATGCCGAACATGGAAAGCGTGCTGTGGCAGACGCTCGACCGGCAGATGGCGAATCCGTACTGGGCGGAGATCGAGCACTATCACAACTTCAGCCGCAGCCGGCTGTACGCGCTGCTGCGCGAAGTCGGGTTCGAGCCGGTGCGCTACGGCGTCAGCGAGCGCTATCGGGCCTGCATGGAGGTCATCGCCCGCAAGGCCCGGCCCTCAGGCGGGTAGCAGCGTCCCGGACCAGCCGGCCGCGGCAAGGGTCGCGCGCGGCACGATCAGCCGTGCCGCCATGATCGGCCGCGGCGAGGTGCCGATGCGCAGCTCACCGACGATGCTGA
>JBFFZT010000415.1:0-2809 GCA_041568535.1 Burkholderiales bacterium
AAGCCGTCGTCGATGCGCGCGATGTCGCCGAGGCGCACCTGCGCGCCGGAAGCGCTCGACACCACGACCACGCGCTCGAAGTCGGCGCGGTTGTAGTTGCGGCCGCGCGCGCGCAGCAGGATCGACTCGCCGCTCGCCTCGCTGTCGCCCGCCGGCAGGTCGAGGCTCGCGCGCCTGAGCGTGGCGGCGCTGTCCTGCAGGGTCAAGCCGTAGGCGCGCAGCGCGTCGTTCGGCACCTCGACCGAGATCTCGGGGGGCCGCACGCGCGCCACCTGCGCGAGCGACACCCCCGGCATGGCGGTGAGGTCGTCCTTGATGCGGTAGGCGAGCTCGCGCAGCACCGCCTCGCCCGCGTCGCCGAACACCGCGAGCTCCACCACGCGCTGGCGCGTCACGAGCTGGAACACCTCGGGGCGCTCGGCCTCGTCGGGGAAGGTGGTGATGCGGTCCACGGCTGCCTTCACCTCGTCGAGCTTTACCGTGGGCACCGCGGCGCGCGCCAGCTCGATACGCACCACGCCCGTGCCTTCGGCGGCGACCGAGGTGACGCGGTCGATGCCGTCGATGCTCTCGACCTGCTCCTCGATCTTCTGCACGATCGCCTCCTCGACCTCGTCGGGGGCCGCGCCCGGGTAGGCGACGCGCACCTCGATGACGTCGAGCTCGATCAGCGGGAACACCTCCTGCTTCATGGTGAGCGCCGCGGCCAGCCCCGACACCACGATGAGCAGCATCAGCAGGTTGGCGGCCACCGGGTGGCGCACCATCCAGGCGATGAGTCCTCTCACGGCGAGGGGCGCGGCGCGCCGGCGCCGAGCTCGCGCACGCGCATGCCGTCGGTGACCACCTTGAGCTCGCTCACCACCGCGCGCGCGCCCTCGGGCAGCCCGGCGGCCGCGACCGCGACGCGCTCGCCCTGGACCTGCAGCACGCGCACCGGGCGCACGCGCAGCGTGCCGCCGGGCTCGAGCAGCCACAGCACGTCGCCGTCGCGCAGCGCGCGCCGCGGCACGAGCGCGTGGCGCCCCGGGTCCCGGCCCTCGATGTGCACGGTGGCGTACATGCCCACGAGCAGCGGCGGCGCCGCCTGCGGGCTGCCGCGCACGGTCGCGCCGCGCGCGGCGGGATCGTCCACGCGCACCAGGACGTTGAAGGTGCGCGTGGCGGCGTCCACCGAGGACTCGACCCGCGCCACGCGCGCCGGCCAGCGGTACACGCCGCCGCCGTGCTCGACCTCGACGCTCGCCGCGGCGCCGCGGTCGTTGCTTCCCCAGGGATCGGCGATGAGCGCCATCTCGCGGTCGGTGAGCGACACCGCGATCTCGAGCGCGCCCGCGGCGAAGATGCGCGCGAGCTCCTTGCCGGGCTGCACCGACTCGCCGCGATCCACGCGCGCGCTGAGCACCTTGCCGTCGAAGGGGGCGCGCACCTCGGTGCGCTCGAGGTCCAGGCGCCGCTGGCTGACCAGCGCCTCGGCGCGCGCCAGCGCCGCGGCCGCCTGGTCGCGGGCGCCGGTGCGCTCGTCGAGCGCCTGGCGCGACTGGAAGCCCTGAGCGATCAGCTCGCGCGTGCGCTCGAGCTGCTGCTCGGCGAGCTGCAGCCCGGCGCGTGCCGAGGCGCGCTCGGCCTCGGCCTGCGCCAGCGCGGCGCGGTAAGGCGCGTCATCCAGGCGCAGCAGCACCTCGCCGCGCGCGAACACGCCGCCGGCGGCGAGCGACGGGCTGACGTGCACGATGCGCCCCGGCACCTCCACGCCGTGCACCTCCTCGGCGCGCGGGTTGGCGAGGCCGTTGCCGGGGACGCGCAGCGCGCCGGTGCGGAACTCGAGCGCCTCGGCCTGTACCAGCGGCAGCTGCGCCGGCGGCGTGCGCACCGCGGGCTCGGGCCGCAACTTGTTGAGCGCCACGAAGCCGCCGATGCCCGCGGCGAGGATCAGCGCGACGACGAACCGCCAGAGCCAGCGGGAAGACGGCGTTGCCATTGAGAGCCGGGATTGTATCGGCTCGCGCGCCGCCGCTTCAGCCGCGCCGCGCGATCCGCGGGTAAACGCGCCTGGCGTTGCCCGAGTAGATCTTCTCGCGGTCCGCGGCGGAGAGCGGCGCCGCGTCGACGTAGCGCCGCGTGTCGTCGTAGTAGTGCCCGGTCTCCGGATCGACGCCGCGCACCGCGCCCACGATCTCGGAGGCGAACAGGATGTTCTCCGCCGGGATCACCTTCAGCAGCAGCTCGATGCCGGGCAGGTGGTAGACGCAGGTGTCGAAGAACACGTTCCGCAGCAGAAATTCCTTCAGCGGCGGCTTGCCCATGTCCTGCGCGAGGCCCCGGTAGCGCCCCCAGTGGTAGGGCGCCGCGCCGCCGCCGTGCGGGATGACGAATTTCAGCGTCGGGAAGTCCTTGAACAGGTCGGACTGGATGAATTGCATGAACGCCGTCGTGTCGGCGTTGATGTAGTGCGCGCCGGTGAAGTGGAACGCCGGGTTGCACGAGGAGCTGACGTGCACCATCGCGGGCACCTCGAGCTCGACGAGCTTCTCGTAGAGCGGGTACCAGAACCGGTCGCCGAGCGGCGGCGCCTGCCACCAGCCGCCCGAGGGGTCGGGATTCAGGTTGCAGCCGATGAAGCCGAGCTCCTCCACGCAGCGCTCGAGCTCGGGGATGCAGTTCTCCGGCGGCACGCCCGGCGACTGCGGCAGCTGGCACACCGGCGCGAAGTTCTTCGGATACAGGCGGCAGACGCGGTGGATGAGGTCGTTGCACTGGCGCGACCAGGCCTCGCTCACCTTGGCGTCGCCGACGTGGTGCTCCATGG
>JBFFZT010000416.1:0-2802 GCA_041568535.1 Burkholderiales bacterium
GCCTTGCCCGCTTTCTCGGCCGCCAGCATGATCGGCGCGCCATGCGCGTCGTCGGCGCCCACAAAATGCACCTCGTGGCCGCACATGCGCTGGAAGCGCACCCAGATGTCCGCCTGGATGTATTCCATGATGTGCCCGATGTGAAATGCGCCGTTGGCGTAGGGCAGCGCGGTGGTCACGAAAAGGCGGCGTCGGGACATCGAAACTCGCGAAAAAACGCAATTTTATCCGTGTTTTAGGTAAACTACCGGCGCCCCTTCGTCAATTCCAGCCATGGCCATCAGCGAAGCAGACATCAAAGCCGCGCTCGGCGCGCTCATCGATCCGAATACCGGCAAGGACTTCGTCAGCACGCGCTCGGTGAAAGCGATCCGCGTCGCCGGCGCCGACGTCGAGGTCGACATCGAGCTCGGCTACCCGGGCCGCAGCCAGTTCGAGCCCATCCGCCGCGAGGTGATCGCGGCGCTGAAGAAGTCCGGCGCCGCCAGCGCCAACGTCAAGGTGGCGGCGAAAGTCGTGCCGCACTCGGTGCAGCGCGGCGTGAAACTGGTGCCCGGCATCAAGAACATCATCGCCGTCGCCTCGGGCAAGGGCGGCGTCGGCAAGAGCACCACCGCAGTGAATCTCGCCCTGGCGCTGGCGGCCGAGGGCGCCGCCGTGGGCGTGCTCGACGCCGACATCTACGGCCCGTCGCAGCCGACGATGCTCGGCATCGCCGGCCGGCCGGAGTCCAAGGACGGCAAGTCGCTCGAGCCGATGGTGGGGCACGGGCTGCAGGCGATCTCGATCGGCTTTCTCATCGACGTCGACACGCCCATGGTGTGGCGCGGCCCGATGGTGACGCAGGCGCTCGAGCAGCTGCTGAAGGACACGCGCTGGCGCGAGCTCGACTACCTGGTGGTCGACCTGCCCCCGGGCACCGGCGACATCCAGCTCACCCTCGCGCAGAAGGTCCCGGTCACCGGGGTGGTAATCGTGACCACGCCGCAGGACATCGCGCTCATCGACGCGCGCAAGGGCCTGAAGATGTTCGAGAAGGTCGGCATCCCGATCCTCGGCGTGGTGGAGAACATGTCGATCCACGTTTGCCCGAAATGCGGGCACGAGAGCCACATCTTCGGCAGCGGCGGCGCCGCGCGCATGTGCAAGGAGTACGGCACGGAGCTGCTTGGCCAGCTGCCGCTCGACGAATCGATCCGCGAGCAGGCCGATTCGGGCAAGCCGACCGTGGTCGCCGATCCCGACGGCAAGGCCGCCGAGATCTACCGGCGCATCGCGCGGCGCTGCGCGGTGAAGATCGCCGAGTCGCAGAAGGACATGACCTCGAAGTTCCCCAGCATCGTGGTGCAGAACACCTGAGCGGCGGCGCGGCATGAGCGTCAAGTCGGACAAGTGGATCCGCCGCATGGCGGCGGGCGGCATGATCGAGCCGTTCGAGGCGCGGCAGGTGAAGGAAGTCGGCGGCCGGCGCGTGGTGTCCTACGGCACCTCGAGCTACGGCTACGACATCCGCTGCTCCGACGAATTCAAGATCTTCACCAACATCAACTCGACGATCGTCGACCCGAAGGACTTCGATGCCAAGTCGTTCGTCGACTTCAAGGGCTCGGTGTGCCTGATTCCGCCGAATTCCTTCGCGCTCGCGCGCACCGTGGAGTTCTTCCGCATCCCGCGCAACGTGCTCACCATCTGCCTGGGCAAGTCGACCTACGCGCGCTGCGGCATCATCGTCAACGTGACGCCGCTCGAGCCGGAGTGGCAGGGGCACGTGACTCTGGAGTTCTCCAACACCACGCCGCTGCCGGCGAAGATCTACGCCGGCGAGGGCTGCGCGCAGGTCATCTTTCTCGAGTCGGACGAAGTCTGCGAGACCTCGTACCAGGACCGCGGCGGCAAGTACCAGGGGCAGCAGGGCGTGACGCTGCCCCGCATCTGACCCACAACTAATAGTAGGCCGGAAGCTTAGCGCCGGTACCTATTGTGGTTTCTCAAGTCGTGCGTCGCCGGTTCCCCAGTGGCGGGCGGGTGCCATCGTCGCAAAAAGCCCTTGACTCGCGGGGGGTCATCCCTATAATCGCCCCAAGTTTTCCCTGTCGGGTCAACGAGCTATGAAGGAGGTCATCATGACAGGCCAGAGGAACTCGTACCCCGTGTACGACGTCGTCGTTCGGGACATTCCTGAGACCTAGATAGCTTCGGGAGAACTTTGATGGGCGAACGCCCCGGCAACCTCGCACGCAACAGACAGCAGACCCCGCAACCGCAAGAGCAGCTCTTCGACACGCATCCCGAAGTCAGCCTCGACTTCGAGATCGTGCGCCAGGCCGCACGGCAGAAGTACACGCGGCCCTTCCTGATCATCGACACCGCCATCGTGCGCGAGAAGCTGCGCCGCTTTCGCGCCGCCATGCCGCGCGTGCGGCCGCACTACGCGGTGAAGGCCAATCCCGATCGCCGCGTGCTGAAAGTGCTGGCGCAGGAGGGCGCGGGATTCGAGATCGCCTCGACCGCCGAGCTCGACCAGCTGCTCTCGCTCGGCGTACCCGCCGCGGAAGTGTTCTTCTCCAACCCGATGCGCTCGCGCGAGGCGGACGCGTACGCGGCGGCGAAGGGCCTGCGCTGGTTCGTGGTGGACAGCGTTGATGAGCTGCGGCGCATGCACGCGGTGGATCCGACGGCCTGCCTGTACCTGCGCATCGCCACTCCGAACATCGGCAGCGACTGGCCGCTCTCCGGCAAGTTCGGCGCCGGCGCCGCGGAAGCGCGCGAAATCATCGCCACCGCCGCGAAGCTGGGCGCCGA
>JBFFZT010000417.1:0-2797 GCA_041568535.1 Burkholderiales bacterium
AACGCGCACAGGAGCGTTCCCGCCAGAAACGCGAATCGTTTCGATGTCATGGCATTACCCTCCTTCCAGATGCGCTTTCGTAAAGCGTCAATAGGCGCAGGCGGCGGTCGCGCCGGCCCGCGCATGCGGCGCCGCGCGCGACTCGCTTGCCGCTTTGCAGGGGGTACAGGCTGTACCGATAGGCGGGCCCTGCGGGCCCGAAGCCGAACCGCAAGCGCGGCCCGGAAAACTCGATCCTTTGACAGCTTGCAGCTGCCTCGCCGGGATCACGCGAGACAGCTGCGCTGATCCTTACTCCTTTCAGATCCGGGCGTGTTGACCGGGGTCAAAGGTTGTGTGGGCGGCGAAAGTCAATCCTTCTTCGCGCCCCCGGCGGTCCCCTTGAACCGCGACAGCGCCGCAAGCTGGGCCACCGAGAGCACGCCGGTGTAGCGCTCGCCGCCGATGATCCAGGTCGGAAAGTCCTGGATCTGCCTTGTGACGCAGTCGATGTGCATCCCGGCGCGGCGCCCGTCCGGCGTGCACTCCACGTAGGGCAGGCGCTCGACCGACGCCGTGAACAGCGCCTTCTGCTCCTGGCAGGCCGGGCACCAGTACGCGCCGTAGAAGCGCGCGCCGGAATCGTGCAGATGTGCTGCCAGCCCCTGCAAATAAGGATCCTCGGGCCCGGCGGCGGGATCGAACAGGCCGCTGTAGTGCACGAACAGCGCGAGCACGACGACCGCGGCCGCGCCCGCCGGCGGCGGCAGCGACTTCGCCCACGCGTGCTCGGGCATGTGCGCGGGCCGGCGCACGAGGAGCAGCACGAATAGCGCATTGGCGATGAAGAAGGACGCGAGGCACCAGCCGCAGGTGGCCTCGATGACGAACACCGACACCGCGGTCAGGTACCAGCTCACGCCGGCGCCGACGCCGGCGATGGTCAGGGCCATGCGCCAGGCGCTCGGGCGCGTGCGCAGGCGCCACAGCAGCCGCGCGAGCAGCGCGTAGGTGGCGAGGCCCCACAGCGCGATCGGCACGCCGAGCAGCGTCGACCAGCGGCTCTGCTGCACGAGGTCGCAATCGGACTCGGCGCCGCAGAACGCGGGACGCGCGCCGAGCCAGGCGACGGCCGTCAGGTAGGCGGTGAGCGCGACGCCGGCGACGGCAAGCCCGAGCAGCCAGTTGTCGAGCGCATGCGGCGCGCGGCCCTGGGCGGGTGCGGCGCGGTGGTGTTTTCTCGACATGTCGCTACGAATGGTAGGTACCGCGCCCGGTTCCTACAAGTGCGGGCGCCGCCGCGCGTGCGCCCTCAGGCGTAGCTTCTCAGGCGCAGCGAGAATTCCTCCAGCGAGCGGATGCCGCTCGCCTCCGCCCGCTGGCACCAGTCCTGCAGCTGCGCGACGAGCTGGTCGCGCGAGGCGAGCGAGCGCCCCCACAGCGCGGTGAGCTCGCGGCGCATGGCGTACACGGTCTGCAGCGCGCTCGACTTGGGCAGCGCCTCGGCGAGCCGCCGGCGCTCGGCTTCGCCCAGGATCTTCTCGTCGCGATCCAGCAGCGGCTTCACGTTCTCCAGGGCGTACGCGTCCGCCGGCGCGCTGCGCCGCAGGAGCCGCACCTCCTCGGCGTAGGTCTGCCACAGCGAGCGCGCGTACTCGGCGAGCACCGCATAGCGGTTCGCGGTCACGGCCTGCAGCGTCTGCGGATCGACCGAGCGCTTGGGCGCGGCGAGGTGCAGCGTCGGCGCCACGTGCTTGACCTTCGCCAGCCGCAGCGCCTCGAGCAGCCGGATGTAGCCCCAGCCGAGGTCGATCTCGTACCACTTGCTCGAGAGCTTGGCCGAGGTGGCGAAGGCGTGGTGGTTGTTGTGCAGCTCCTCGCCGCCGATCAGGATGCCCCAGGGCGCGATGTTGGTGCTCCAGTCGGGCGTCTGCCAGTGCCGGTAGCCCCAGTAATGGCCCGCGCCGTTGATGACGCCCGCGGCCCAGAACGGAATCCACACGATCTGCACCATCAGGATCAGCGCGCCCGGCACGATGCCGAACGCGACGACGTCGACCAGGCCCATCAGGATGAGGCCGAGGCTCTGGTACTTCGAGTACAGATGCCGCTCCAGCCAGTCGTCCGGCGTGCCCTGGCCGTAGCGCTCGAGCGCCTGCGCGTCGCGCGCCGCCTTCACGTACAGGAACACGCCGCCGAACAGCACGCGCGCAATGCCATGGAAGCGCGGGCTGTGCGGGTCCTCGGGCGTATCGCACTTGGCGTGGTGCTTGCGGTGCACGGCGACCCATTCGCGCGTCACCATGCCCGTGGTCAGCCACAGCCAGAAGCGAAAGAAGTGGCTCGCGGCCGGATGCAGGTCGAGCGCCCGGTGCGCCTGGGCGCGGTGCAGAAAGACCGTCACCGCAACGATCGTGACGTGCGTCAACGCCAGGGCGGCGAGGGCGTAGCCCCACCACGGCAGCGCCACCAGGCCGGCGAAGAAATAGCCGTCCATATCCGCTGAAACTCTAGCGCGCCCGGGGCGGGGTCGGCTTGACGAAGCTCAAACGCGCTCGCCGGGATATCTCCGCCGCCCCCGGACCTGCACTATCGCGCTAGCGCGCGATGTACTGCTCGAGCTGCTCGATCATGAATTTCTGCTCCGAGATCACGTCCTTCACCAGGTCGCCGATCGACACCAGGCCGACGAGCCTGCCCTCCTCCATCACCGGCAGGTGGCGCAGCCGGTTCTCGGTCATGATCGACATGCACTCTTCGCTGGTCTGCTCGGGACGCACGAACATCACCTTCGCGGTCATGATGTCGCGCACCGGCG
>JBFFZT010000418.1:0-2774 GCA_041568535.1 Burkholderiales bacterium
CCGCGCGGGCCGAAGAATGTTTCGCTGGAGAAATGCGACCTGGGCCTGGGGCCCGGCGTGGTGAAGGGCGCCTATGCGCAGATGCCGCGCTATTTCGCCGACGTCGACCGCGTCATGGATGCCGAGGCGCGCATCGTGCACTGCATGATCACGCTGCAGGGCTACAGCTACGACAAGCTGGACGACAAGCCCTTTAGCAGCGCCAATAACACCCCCGATCCGGTGTCGATCACGACCTATGTCGCCGGCCAGTCGGCGGGCATGAAATTCGCGCCGCAGCAGTCGCATCCCAAGGAGAAGCAGGCCTACGCCATGGGCAAGGAGATCTTCTTCTACCGGGCCGGCGCCTACGATTTCTCCTGCGCCAGCTGCCACGGCACCGACGGTCAGCGCATCCGCACGCAGCCGCTGCCGAACTTCACCAAGCCGGACCAGGCGATCAAAGCGGTGCAGGGCTGGCCGGGGTACCGCATGACCGGCGGCGTGATGCACACGCTGCAGTGGCGGCTGAACGACTGCTTCCGCCAGCAGCGCTTCCCCGAGCCGGGTTACGCATCGGAGACGCTGAGCGCGCTGCTCACCTATCTCACCGTCAACGCCCAGGGCCAGGAGTACAAGGGCCTCGGCATCAAGCGCTAGGAGAGACGACATGAGACTCGGAACCGCTGTTACGCTCGTCGCCGTCGCGGCGCTGGTCGCCGCGTGCGCGGGGATGCAGTCCGGACCGCGTGCCGACGCCGTCGCGCTGATGAAGCGCGACTTCCACGCCGTGGGCATCGCCGGCATGGACCGCCTGAACGAGGACGCAGTGCAGGCGGCGTGCAACAAGTACAACGACAATCCCCCGGCCGACGTGGCGAAGAAGCTGCAGGCGCAGCAGTACGCCGCCATCAAGTGGCCGGCGGACGGCAAGCTGATGGGCGACTGGAAAACCGGCGAGAAGATCGCGCAGCGCGGCCGCGGCATGACCTGGCGCGACAAGCCCGGCAAGACCTCGCGGGGCGAGGACAACGGCGGCGGCTGCTACAACTGCCACCAGATCGGCCCGGATACCACCGCGTTCGGCACCATCGGGCCGAGCCTGTACCAGTTCGCGAAGCTGCGCGGCTACGGCCCGGACATCCAGCGCTATGCCTACGCCAAGGTCTACAACGCCAAAGCGTACAACCTGTGCTCGCAGATGCCGCGCTTCGGCCACGTCGAGGCCCTGGAAGAGGACCAGATCCAGGACATCGTCGCGCTGCTGATGGACCCGAAGTCGCCGGTCAACAGCCGGTAAGCTTCGGTACCGCCGCCGCGAGCGGCGCGATGGTGCGCCGCGCGCGCAGGTAGCGCGCGGCGAGCTCCCACACCGGCTCGCCGGTCGCCCCTTCGGCGACCGGCGCCCAGCCGGCCACCTTGTAGCGCTTCGCCGCCTCGAGCGGGCGGCCGGCGAGCCGCATGTCCGAGATGCGCGCGCCGATGCTGGCGCACGGATTGCAGGCATAGGCCATGCCGCCCACGCGCACCATGTCGCCGCCCTGCTGCAGGTAGGCGTCGGGGTTGAAGGCGTTGTCGGCGATGTCTTCCAGGATCGCCTTGATCTGCTCCCCGGTGAGCTCGTTCAGCGTCGACTGCGGGTAGGTGATGGCGGTCTGGTCCATCAGGTGCTCGAACGTGACGGCATCGCCGGGCAGCAGCGTGCTGCCCCAGCGGAACCCGGGCGAGAAGGCGATCTCGGCGTTCTTCTCCGCGAGCAGCGCCTGGAGGAGCAGCTGGTCCCAGGTGCCGTTGTACGTGCCGCGGCGGTAGAGCAGCCCCTCTGTGACGGCGAGCTTTTCTTCCAGCTTCGCGCGATGCGGCGAGCGCACGCCCTCGATGTACGCGCTCATCGCGGCATCGGCCGGCAGCAGGTTCGAGAACACCGGCAGCAGCCGGTAGCGGTAGCCGGCGACGGCGCCGCCTTTCACCTCCAGGTCGAGCACGCCGAGAAACTTGCCGTTCGAGCCGGCATTGGTGACCAGGGTCTTGCCGACCACGGTGGGGGCGGGAACGCCGTCGTGCGTGTGTCCGCCGAGGATGGCGTCGATGCCGCGCACGCGCGTGGCGAGTTTCAGGTCCACTTCCAGCCCGTTGTGCGAAAGGAGCACGACCGCCTGCGCGCCCTTGGCGCGCACTTCGTCCACCAGTGCCTGCAGGCGCGGCTCCTGGATGCCGAAGGTCCACTCCGCGACCATGTGGCGCGGGTTGGCGATCGGCGTGTAGGGGAACGCCTGGCCGATCACCGCGAGCGCGACGCCGTTGACCGTGCGCAGCGTGTAGGGCTTGAACACCGGGTCCTCGAAGTCGAGCGTCTTCACGTTCTGCGCCAGGAACTCCACGGCGCCGAGCTCCTGTTTCACGGCCCGCTGCACGCGCGCGGCGCCATAGGTGAATTCCCAGTGCGCGGTCATCAGGTCGACGCCGAGCAGCTTCTGCGCGCCGATCATGTCCGCGCCCTCGGTCCAGAGCGCGGTGGCCGAGCCCTGCCAGGTGTCGCCGCCGTCGAGCAGCAGCGCGTGCGGGCGCGCCGCGCGAATCCTTTTCACGAGCGTGGCGAGGTGCGCGTAGCCGCCGACCTTGCCGTAGCGGCGCGCGGCGGCGGCGAAGTCCACGTGCGTGAAGGCGTGCGCCACGGCGCCGCCCGGCGCGATGCCGTAGCGCGCGCCGAACTCCGCCCCCACCGGCTCGCGGAAATACACGGGCAGGAGCTGCGCATGCGCATCGGTCATGTGCAGCAGCGACACATTGCCGAA
>JBFFZT010000419.1:0-2744 GCA_041568535.1 Burkholderiales bacterium
CGCCAGGCGCGCGCGCGCGCCAGGGCGGAAGCACGGGCGCTCGAGCGCAGCCGCGCGCGGCTGGCGGCGGAAGGCGCGGTGCAGGCGCGCGGGGCCGAGGCGCAGGCCGACACGGCGCAGGCCGAGTCGAACGCGAGCGAGCGGCTGCAGCTCGACGCCGAGCTCGCGGCGGCGCGCAACCGGCGCGGGGCGGGGCGGCCGCGGGCCTGGCTGGTGGTGGGCGTCGCGCTGGCGGCGGCATTCGCGCTGGGGACGCAGCTCAGCTTTCGCACGCCCGAGCCGGTGGCTGCGGCATCGGCGCCGCCGAAGGCGGAGCGCACGTTCGGGCTGCGCCTGGATCGCGACGCGCAGGGGTTCGGCGAGCGCGCCCAGGCGCTCGGGCGCTAGCGCAGCTCGAGCGCCTTGCCGTTCAGGCGGCCGCGGTAGGTGCGGTCGCCGGCGCGCAGCGCGAGCTCCTCGCCGCGCACGCGTCCCTCGACCACGTAGGTCGTGCCTTGCGTGCGCAGGGTACCCGAGAGCATCTGGAAATCCTGCTTCAGCTCGAGATCGCCTTGCGGCAGGGAATAGCTGCCCGCGACCTGCGCCGGCACGATCCACAGCAGCGCCGTGCACCACGAGGCGCAGCCGGTGTGCTGATCGAGCACCGCGCTCGCGTCCGGCTGCCACAGGTCCATGGTGAAGGTGTTGGAGACGATGCGCGTGCCGGGCTTCAACTTGAGCAGCGTCGGGCGCAGCTGCAGGTTGAGCTTCGGCAGCAGGAACATGGTGATCACGCTCGCGGGCGAGAAATCGGTCTTGAACAGGTCGGCCTGCAGGAAGCGCGCCCGCCCGGCGACGCCCTCGCGCTCGGCGTTCTTGCGCGACAGCGCCACCATGTTGGCGTCGTACTCGATGCCCACGGCGCGCGCGCCGCGCCGGGCGGCGGCGATCACGGTGCGGCCGTCCCCCGAGCCGAGGTCGTAGACCACGTCGTGCGGCGTCACCTGCGCCATGTCGAGCATCTTGTCGACCAGCGCCGGCACCGTCGGCACCCACACCACGTCCTTGCCCTGCTGCCCGAAGGTGGGCTCGTAGGGCGTGCTCTGCTGCGCGCCGGCGAGCGACAGGCCCGCGGCGAGCAGCAACGCGGCGCGGATCAGGAGCTGCACGACAGCGCCGAGCAGCCCGGCTTGTGCCGGGCCCATTCCGGCCTTCTCGCGGCGAGGTCGTCGTGCGCGGGCTGCTCGTCGTACGGCCGCTCGAGCACCTTCATCAGTCGCTCGAGCACCGACGCGTCGCCCGCGGCCATGGCGTCGATCGCCTGCTGCGCGAGGTAGTTGCGCGGCACGTACTTCGGGTTGACGGCGTTCATGCGCGCGCGATCGGGTGCGCGCGCGAGCCAGCGCCGCAGCCACGCCTCGAGCCGCGCGACATGCCCGGCCGGCGGCTCGGCGTAGAACGCGGGCTTGAGCGGCGCGACGAGCGCGTCCTCGCGCACCGCGGAAAGCCCGCGGAAGAACAACGTGAAGTCGGTCTCGACGGCGTTGAGCGCCTGGAACAGCTCGGTGAGCAGCGCCTCGTCGCCGTCCTGATCGAACCCGTCGAGCCCGAGCTTTTGCGCCAGCGCGCGGCCGAAGCTCTCCTGGTACACGTTGCCGTACACCTCGAGCCCCGCCTCGAGGTCTTCCTTGGGAATCAGCGGCAGCAGCGCTTCGGCGAGCCGCGCCAGGTTCCACAGCCCGATCTGCGGCTGGTTGCCGTAGCAGTAGCGCCGCGTCTCGTTGTCCGTCGTGTTCGGCGTCCACGCCGGGTCGTAGCCTTCGAGCCAGCCGTACGGACCGTAGTCGATGGTCAGCCCGAGCACCGACATGTTGTCGGTGTTCATCACGCCGTGCACGAAACCCAGGCGCATCCAGTCGGCCATCAGCCGGGCGGTGCGGCGGCAGACCTCGTGGTACCACTCCGTGTACGACAGGCCCGGATAGAAGTGGCGCATGACGTAGTCGAGCAGGCGCTTGAGGAGCGCCTCCTCGCCGTGCGCGGCGTGGATCTCGAAGTTGCCGAAGCGCAGGAAGGAGGGCGCGACGCGGCACACCACCGCGCCCGGCTCGGGCTCGGGGTTGCCGTCGTAGAACATGTCGCGGATCACCTGCTCGCCCGTGCCGACCAGCGAAAGCGCGCGCGTCGTGGGCACGCCCAGAAAATGCATCGCCTCGCTGCACACGTACTCGCGCAGGCTCGAGCGCAGCACCGCGCGCCCGTCGGCGGTGCGCGAGTAGGGCGTGAGGCCCGCGCCCTTGAGCTGCAGCTCCTGGCGCGAGCCGTCGCGCGCGCCGAGCTCCCCGAGCGTGATGGCGCGGCCGTCGCCGAGCTGGCGTGCCCAGACGCCGAACTGGTGCCCGCCGTAGCGCGCGGCGTAGGGCGACATGCCGGGAAAGACGCGGTTGCCGGCGAGCGCCTCGATTGCCTCGGGCGAGGGCCGGGCGAGGCCCAGCTCGCCGGCGAGCCGGTCCGACCACGCGAGCAGCTTCGGCGCCGCCACCGGCGTGGGCGCGACGCGCGTGTAGCTCGCGTTCGGCACCTGGCGGCGCGTGTTCGCCTCGACGGGGTCGGCGGGCATCTCCGCCACGAACGTGTTGCGGAACGCGGCGCCGGACAGGTCGACGAGCGAAGCGGGGGTGAGCACGGCGGACATGCGCGCATGGTAACGCAGCCAAGTCCCTGAAGTAATTGGGGGAAAGGAAGTATGATCCGGGCGCTATGTC
>JBFFZT010000420.1:0-2723 GCA_041568535.1 Burkholderiales bacterium
GATCTTGCCGCGCCGCGTTCGCTTGTCGCCCTTGCCCATGTCATGCCTCCGGTTGCAATTCGCGCCGCATTATAGCTACGCAGCCTGCGCCTGCTGCTCGGGGTCGTAGGCGAGATACGGCGCGAGCCAGCGCTCGACCTCCTCGACGCCCATGCCCTTGCGCCGCGCATAGTCCTCGACCTGGTCGCGGCCGATCCGGCCCACCGCGAAATAGCGCGCCTCCGGGTGCGACAGGTAAAAGCCCGACACGGCCGCCGCCGGCAGCATGGCATAGGACTCGGTGAGTGTCATGCCGGCGTGCTTCGGCGCATCGAGCAGCGCGAAAAGCGCCGCCTTCTCGGTATGGTCGGGGCACGCCGGGTAGCCCGGCGCCGGGCGGATGCCGCGGTACTTCTCGGCGATGAGCGCGGCGTTGTCGAGCGCTTCGTCCGCGGCGTAGCCCCAGTACTCGCGCCGCACGCGCTCGTGCAGGTGCTCGGCGAAGGCCTCCGCGAGCCGGTCGGCGAGCGCTTTCAGCATGATCGCCGAGTAGTCGTCGTGCGCACGCTCGAAGTCGGCCAGCTTCTTCTCGATGCCCAGGCCCGCGGTGACGGCAAAGGCACCGATCCAGTCGGGCACGCTGGCGTCCTTCGGTGCGACGTAGTCCGCGAGGCACTGGTTGGGATTGCCCGTCGGCTTCTGGTTCTGCTGGCGCAGGTTGTGCCAGGTCATCAGCTTCTCGCGGCGCGCGGCGTCGCGGTAGATCTCGATGTCGTCGCCGACGCGCGCCGCCGGGTAGAGCGCGCACACGCCGCTCGCGCGCACCCAGCGCCCGTCGATCATCTTCTTCAGGAACGCCTGCGCATCGGCGAACAGCTTGCGCGCCTCGGCGCCCACCACCGGATCCTCGAGGATCTTCGGGTACGGACCCGAGAGCTCCCAGGTCTGGAAGAACGGGCCCCAGTCGATGTACGGCGCGAGCTTCTCCAGGGGATAGTTGGCGAGCACGGTGAGGCCGGGCTCGGCCGGCGCGGGCGGCGCGTAGGTCTTCCAGTCCGCGCCATGGCCGAGCTCGCGTGCGCGTGCGAGCGAAAGCAGCGGCCCCGGCCCTTTCTTCTCGGCGTGCTGGCGGCGCACCTTCTCGTAGTCGGCGCGCACTTCGGCGACGTAGGCCTCGCGCGCCTCCTTCGACAGCAGGTTCTGCGTCACCGGCACCGAGCGCGATGCGTCCGGCACGTACACCACCGGGCCCGAATAGTTGGGCGCGATCTTCACCGCGGTATGCGCGCGCGAGGTGGTGGCGCCGCCGATGAGCAGCGGCAGCGTGAAGCCCTCGCGCTCCATCTCGCGCGCGACGTGCGCCATCTCCTCGAGCGAGGGGGTGATGAGCCCCGACAGGCCGATGGCGTCCGCTTTCTCCACGCGCGCCGTCTCCAGGATCTTCTGCGCCGGCACCATCACGCCGAGGTTGAGCACCTCGTAGTTGTTGCACTGGAGCACCACGGCGACGATGTTCTTGCCGATGTCGTGCACGTCGCCTTTCACCGTGGCGATGACGATCTTGCCCTTGGGCCGCCCGCCCTCGCCGCTTTTTTCCTTTTCCGCCTCGATGTAGGGCACGAGGTGCGCGACCGCCTGCTTCATGACGCGCGCAGACTTTACCACCTGCGGCAGGAACATCTTGCCTGAGCCGAACAGGTCGCCTACCACGTTCATGCCGTCCATCAGCGGGCCTTCGATCACCTCGATCGGATGCGCCGCTTGGAGCCGCGCCTCCTCGGTGTCGGCCACCACGTGCGTCGCTGTTCCCGTCACCAGCGCATGCTTCAGGCGCTCGCGCACCGGCGCCCGCCGCCAGGCGTCGTCTTCCTTCGCCGCTTTGCCGCCCGTCTTGACGTTCTCGGCGAAAACCACCAGACGCTCGGTGGCGTCGTCACGCCGGTTGAGGATCACGTCCTCGACGCGCTCGCGCAACTGCGGGTCGATCTCCTCGTAGACGCCCAACTGACCGGCGTTGACGATGCCCATCGACATGCCGGCGCGCACCGCGTGATACAGAAATGCCGTGTGCATCGCCTCGCGTACCGCGTCGTTGCCGCGGAAGGAGAACGACAGGTTCGACAGGCCGCCTGAGACTTGCGCGTGCGGCAGGTTCTGCCGGATCCAGCGCGCCGCCTCGATGTAGTCCAGGCCGTAGCGCGCATGCTCTTCAAGCCCGGTGGCCACGGCGAAGATGTTGGGGTCGAAGATGATGTCCTCGGCGGGCATGCCGGCCTGGGTGGTGAGCAGTTCGTAGGCGCGGCGGCAGATCGCGGTGCGCCGCTCCAGCGTGTCGGCCTGGCCCTGCTCGTCGAAAGCCATCACCACCACCGCGGCGCCGTAGCGGCGCGCGAGCCGCGCCTGGCGCAGGAACGCCTCCTCGCCCTCCTTCATGCTGATCGAGTTGACGATGCACTTGCCCTGCAGGCACTTCAGGCCCGCCTCGATCACGCTCCACGTGGAGCTGTCGATCATCACCGGCACGCGCGCGATCTCGGGCTCGCCGGCCATCAGCTTCAAGAATCGAACCATCGCGGCCTGGCTGTCGAGCATCGCCTCGTCCATGTTGACGTCGATGATCTGGGCGCCGTTCTCGACCTGGCTGCGGGCGACGCTGATCGCGGTCTCGAAATCCCCCGCCTTGATCAGCTTGGCGAAGCGGGGTGAGCCGGTGACGTTGGTGCGCTCGCCCACGTTCACGAACA
>JBFFZT010000421.1:0-2707 GCA_041568535.1 Burkholderiales bacterium
GAAGTGTGCCTCACCGCGCTCGAGACCTGCCTCAAGGGCACCTTCGAGCTGGTAGTGCACAAGAAGATGGCGCTGGCCATGCCACGCGCCATCACCCCGACGCACTACATCACCATCGGCCTGAACGAGGATCTGGACGACGCGGCGAAGCAGGCGCTGCGCGGCATGATCGCCTGGCTGGTCGAGCTGAAGGGCTGGAAGGCCGCCGAGGCCTACGTCTTCTGCAGCCTCGCGGCCGACCTGCACGTGACGCAGCTGGTCGACGGCAACAAGGGCATCCACGCGATGGTGCGCCGCGACCTGCTGCAGTAGCATTGGGCCGTGATCGAGCGGCAGCATCACGACATGGGGGGCCTGCCCGCCGGCAAGGTGCGGCGGAGCGAGCACGCGTACGACGAGTGGGAGCTGCGCGTCGACGCCATGATGATGCTGCTCGTCGGCATCACCGGCGGCAAGAAGCGCATGACGGTCGACGAGCTGCGCAAGAACATCGAGTCGCTGCCGCCGGCGGACTACGACAAGATGGGCTACTACGACCGCTGGGTGATCTCGCTCACGCAGACCATGATCCAGCGCGGCGTCATCACCACGGACGAGCTGGCGAAGAAGCTGGCGGAGGTCGAAAAGCGTGCGCGAGGCTAATTGGTGACAGTCACCATTTACAAGCCTGGCGATCGGGTTCGGGTGCGCAAGGCCGCGCCGCTCGGCCACGTGCGCACGCCGTACTACATCCGCGGGCACGAGGGCGTCGTCGAGCGCGTCTGCGGCGCGTTCCCGAACCCCGAGGAGCTCGCGCAGCAGCGCGACGGCCTGCCGGCGCAGCCGCTGTACCGCGTGCGCTTCCGGCAGAAGGACGTGTGGCCCGGCTACCGCGGCCACGGCGACGACGTACTCGAGATCGAGATCTTCCAGCACTGGATCGAGCCGTGAAGCAGTCTGCCGGACGCTACGAGCCGTACAGCTACTTCCAGCTCATGGAAGTGAGCCTGCGCGAGCTGCTGGTGGAGAAGGGCATCGTCACCGAGGACGCGATCGCGGGCGCGATGGCCGTGATGCGCGCGCGCGGCCCGGAGCGCGGCGCGGCGATGGTGGCGCGCGCCTGGACCGATCCCGCGTACAAGGCGCGCCTGCTCGAGAACGGCAGCCGCGCCGCCGAGGAGCTCGGCTTCGAGGTGCCGGGGCTGAAGCTGATCGTGGTCGAGAACACCCCCGAGACGCACAACGCGATCGTGTGCACGCTGTGCTCGTGCTATCCGCGGATCCTGCTCGGCCTGCCGCCCGAGTGGTACAAGTCGCGGCCCTACCGCAGCCGCATGGTGCGCGAGCCGAGGAAGGTGCTCGCCGAGTTCGGCACGAAGATTCCCGCGAAGGTGCAGATCCGCGTGCACGACTCCAATGCCGACATGCGCTACATGGTGCTGCCGATGCGCCCCGCCGGAACCGACGGCTGGGATGAGCAGCGCCTCGCCCAGATCGTCACGCGCGACTGCCTGATCGGCGTCGCCGTGCCCACGCTCCCCAAGGTTCCCAAGAAACCCAAAGCAAGGAAGTCCTGATGACCGCGAAGCTCTTCACGCCCATCCAGCTGGGCGGCATCACCCTGTCCAACCGCATCGTGGTGTCGCCGATGTGCCAGTACAGCGCCGCCGACGGCGCCATGACCGACTGGCACCTCGTGCACCTGGGCAGCCTCGCCGTGTCGCGCGCCGGCCTCGCCATCATCGAGGCCACCGGCGTGACGCGCGAAGGCCGCATTTCGCACGGCTGCACCGGCCTGTACAACGACCTGAACGAAGCGGCGATGCAGCGCGCCGTGCACGTGTACCGCGGCATCAGCAGCGCGCCCATCGGCGTGCAGCTCGCGCACGCCGGCCGCAAGGCTTCGTCGCACGTGCCGTGGATGGGCGGCAAGGCGCTTGGCCCGGGCGAGTCGCCCTGGCAGACGGTGGCGCCGTCGGCGCTGCCCTACGCCGAGGGCTGGCACACGCCGCACGAGCTGACGGTCGACGAGATCCGCAGCCTGGTGGACGCCTTTGCTGCGAGCGCCGCACGCGCGCTGCGCATCGGGCTCGACCTGGTCGAGCTGCACTCGGCGCACGGCTACCTGCTGCACGAGTTCCTGTCGCCCAACTCCAACAAGCGCACCGACCGCTACGGCGGCAGCCTCGAGAACCGCATGCGCGCGCCGCTCGAGATCGCGCGCGCGCTACGCGATGCCTGGCCCAGGGACCGCGCGCTCGGCGCGCGCATCACGGCGAGCGAATGGGCGCCGGGCGGGTTCGAGCCGCAGGACGCGGCCGCCTACGCGAAGGAGCTGAAGGCGATCGGCTTCGACTATGTGTGCGTCTCGAGCGGCGGCAACGTGCCGCATCAGAAGATCAAGGTCGTCCCCGGCTACCAGGTGGCGTTCGCCGAAACCGTGAAGCGCGGCGCGCAGCTGCCGGTGATGGCGGTGGGCATGATCGCCGAAGCGCAACAGGCCGAGGACATCCTCACGGCGGGCAAGGCCGACATGGTGGCGCTCGCGCGCGGCATGCTCGACGACCCGCGCTGGGTGTGGCACGCGGCCGAGCGCTTCGGCGTCAAGCTCGACTATCCGCCGCAGTACCGCCGCGCGAATCCGGAGCAGTGGCCGGGGGCTGAACTGGTGCGGCCGAAGCAGGCGGCGTAGCTACGCAAACACCGCCTCGACCGCCTCGCGGTCGAA
>JBFFZT010000422.1:0-2692 GCA_041568535.1 Burkholderiales bacterium
GGTTCACGACCCAGTCGGGGCGGGCGCTGTCGCGGTCGATCTTGTTCACGACGACGATCGGGCGCAGGCCCAGGGCGAGCGCCTTGCGGGTGACGAAGCGCGTCTGCGGCATCGGGCCCTCGACCGCATCGACCAGCAGCAGCACCCCGACGACCATCGACAGCACGCGTTCGACCTCGCCGCCGAAGTCGGCGTGGCCGGGGGTGTCGACGATATTGATATGGGTGCCTTCGTAGCGCACCGCGCAGTTCTTGGCGAGGATGGTGATGCCGCGCTCGCGCTCGAGGTCGTTGGAGTCCATGACGCGCTCCTCGACGTGCTCGTGCGCGGCGAAGGTGCCCGCCGCACGCAGCAGCTTGTCGACCAGCGTGGTCTTGCCGTGGTCGACGTGGGCGATGATGGCGAGGTTGCGCAGCGCGCGTGGCATGGACTTGATCCGAAACGCAAAAAGTCGCGCATTGTACGCGACTTATGAGGCCGCGTGTTGCACTGCGTCAGCGCTTCAGCGCAGCCGCAATGCTGTCCTGGATCGCGCTTGCCGCCGCCCGCGGATCGGCCGCGTCGCGGATCGGCCTTCCCACCACGATGTAATCGGCGCCGTTGGCGAACGCCTGCGCCACGTCCACCACCCGCTTCTGGTCCTGCGTCGCGACGCCCGCGGGCCGCACCCCCGGCACCACCACCAGAAGCCGCTCGCCGAACGCCGCCTTGATCTTCGGCGCTTCCAGCCCCGAGGCGATGACGCCGTCGCAGCCCGAGTCGAGCGCGGCGCGCGCCCTTTTCAGCACCAGGTCCTCGACGCTGCCCGCGTAGCCCATCTCCGCGATGCTCTTCTGGTCGAAGCTGGTGAGCACGGTGACGGCGAGGAGCTTCAAGTCCCCCTTCTCCTGCGCGGCGGCTTCCATGATCGAGCGCTCCGCATGCACCGTGAGAAAGCTGGCGCCGCTCGCGCGCAGGTTGGCCACGGCGCGGCGCACGGTTTCCGGAATGTCGTAGAGCTTGAGGTCGGCGAACACGCGCGCGCCGCGCGCGCGCAGCCAGTCCGCGAGCTCGAAGTAGCCGCCCGCGCTGAACAGCTCGAGGCCGATCTTGTAGAAGCGCACCGCGTCGCCCAGGCGCTCGGCGAGCGCGCGCGCCTGCTTCGCGTCCGGCACGTCGAGCGCGGCGATCAGCCGCTCGCGGGCGTCCATGCCGCTCATGCCGCCGCTTCCTCCTGCACCAGGTCCTGCACCGTTAGGGTGAGCGAATCCTCCGCGCGCAGCAGCTGCTCGGCGAGCGCGGCCGGCGCTTCGGCGCGCAGCACATCGTCGTCGATGCTGAAGGCACGCACCACGGCCGAGAGCGCGATGGTGTCGGCATCGCGCACCAGGAGCCAGCGCTCGCGGTCGGTGCGCGCGGCCCAGCCCTGCCCCGCGCAGCGCTCGAGCACGCGCTCGCAGCGCTCGGGCGGGAGCTTCGCGCGCCGCGCGAACTTGAGGAGTGCCAGCGCGCCTTCGTCGCGGCGCGCGGCCGCGAGCTCGCGCAGCACCGCCACCGCGTCCATCAGCTCGCGCCCGGGCGCCTCGGCGAGGCGCCGGTAGCCGCCGTGGTAGCCCGGCAGCATCGCGGTGAGCGTGGCGCCGAACAGCACCACGATCCAGGACAGGTACAGCCACAGCAGGAAGATCGGCAAGGTGGCGAACGCGCCGTAGATCAGCGAGTAGGTCGGGAACTTGGCGATGTAGAGGGCGAAGCCGCGCTTGGCGAGCTCGAACAGCACGCCCGCCAGGATCGCGCCGGCGAGCGCGTGGCGCACTTCGATGCGCCGATACGGCACCACGAGGTACAGCAGCGCGAGCGCCGCGCAGGTGAAGAAGAACGGCATCAGCCCGAGCACGCTGCGCGTCACCCAGCCCAGGTTGAGCAGGCCGAGCGAGCTGCCGACCAGGAACGAGGTCATGGACAGGCTCGCGCCGATGAGCAGCGGCCCGAGCGACAGCACCGCCCAGTACATGAGCAGGCGCTGCGCCAGGGCGCGGCGGCGCTGCACGCGGAAGATCCGGTTCAGCACCTCGTCCACCGTGAGGATCAGCATCAGCGCGGTGATCGCCAGAAACGCCAGTCCGACGGCGGTGAGCCCGCCCGCCTTGGCGGCAAAGGCGGAGAACTGCTGCGTGACCTTCGCGCCGCCCTCCGGCAGCAACTGCCCTGAGACGTAGCGCCCGAGCGCCTCCATCGCCTGATCGAACACGGGGAACGCGGTCGACATCGCCAGCGCCACGGTGACCAGCGGTACCAGCGCGAGCAGCGTGGTGAAGGTGAGCGAGCCCGCGGTCTGGATGCCGCGATCGTCGCGGAAGCGCCGCGCGAGCGCGAGGCAGAACTCGAGCAGCGCGCGGAAGTCGGGGCGGCGCATCGGGCCCGTATGATACAGGCCATGGCGGATATCCTCGTCCTGTACTACAGCGTCGGCGGCGCGGTGCGGCGCATGGCGGAGCTGGTCGCCGAAGGGGTGGAGCGCGCGCCGGGCGCCGCGGCGCGCCTGCGCACGGTGCCCAAGGTGTCCGCGATCACGCAGGCGGCGCAACCCGCGATTCCCGCGGCCGGGGCGCCCTATTGCGAGCTCGCCGACCTCGAGGCCTGCGCCGGCCTCGCACTCGGCAGCCCGACGCGCTTCGGCGACATGGCGGCGCCGTTGAAGCACTTCTTCGAC
>JBFFZT010000423.1:0-2682 GCA_041568535.1 Burkholderiales bacterium
AGCCACGGATAGAGCACGCCCGCCGCGACCGGTACCCCGAGCGCGTTGTAGCCGAACGCAAAGACGAGGTTCTGCCGGATGTTGCGCATCGTCAGCCGGCTCAGCCGGCGCGCGCGCACGATGCCCGCGAGCTCGCCGCGCAGCAGCGTGATGGACGCGCTCTCGATGGCGACGTCGGCGCCCGTGCCCATGGCGATGTCGACGTCGGCCTGCGCGAGCGCCGGCGCGTCGTTGATGCCGTCGCCCGCCATCGCGACCCGGCGGCCCTCGTCCTGCAGGCGCTTGACCTCCTTCGCCTTGTTCTCGGGCAGCACCTCGCCTACCGCTTCGTCGATGCCGAGCTGACGCGCGACCACCGCGGCCGTGCGCTTGGAGTCTCCGGTCAGCATGACGATGCGCACGCCGCGTTCTTTCAGCGCCGCGATAGCCTCGGGGGTGCTGTCCTTCACCGGGTCGGCGACCGCGGCGATGCCGTAGGTGCGCCCGTCGACGGCAAAGAAGACCACCGTCTTCGCCTCCGCGCGCCACTGCTCGGCGCGCTCTTCCCAGGCACCGGTCTCGGCGCCGTGCTGCTGCAGGAACGCGCGGCTGCCGACCAGCACCATGCGCCCGCCGATGCGCGCCTCGACGCCCAGGCCGTTCGCCGCCTGGAAGTTCTCCGCGCGCGCCGGGGTAACCTTGCGCGCCTTTGCCCCCTCGACGATCGCGGTGGCAATCGGATGCTCGGAGAGCTGCTCCACGCCCGCGACCAGCGCCAGCGCTTCGGCTTCCTCCATGCCCTCGCAGGCGAAATCGGTCAGCGCGGGCTTGCCGAGCGTGAGCGTGCCGGTCTTGTCCACGACCACCGTGTCGATCTTGCGCATATGCTCGATGGCCTCGGAACTGCGAAACAGGATCCCCATGCCGGCGCCGCGCCCCATGGCGACCGTCATCGAGATGGGCGTGGCGAGCCCGACCGCACAGGGGCAGGCGATGATGAGCACCGCGACCGAGTTGAGCAGCGCGTAAGTCAGCGCGGGCTCCGGCCCGAAGAACCACCAGACGACCGCGGTGATCACGGCGATCACGACCACCGTCTGCACGAAGTAGGCGGCGATGAGATCGGCGAGGCGCTGGATCGGCGCCTTCGTACGCTGGGCCTCCGCCACCATGTGCACGATGCGCGAGAGCAGTGTTTCGGATCCGACCTTCTCGGCACGCATGACCAGCGAGCCGCTGCCGTTCACCGTCGCGCCGGTGACGCGCTCGCCCGCCTTCTTCCCCACCGGCACCGGCTCGCCGGTGATCATGGATTCGTCCACCCGGCTTTCGCCCTCGAGCACCGTGCCGTCCACCGGGACCTTGTCGCCGGGCTTCACGCGCAGCCGGTCGCCCTTGTGTACCGAGTCGAGCGGCACCTGCTCCTCGGTGCCGTCGTCCTGAAGCCGCCACGCGAGGTTCGGCGCGAGCTCGAGGAGCTGGCGGATCGCCTGGCTCGTCTGCCCCATCGCCCTCAGCTGCAGCACTTCGCCCACCATCACCAGCGTCACGATCACGCCGGCGGCTTCGAAGTAGGTGCCGACCGAGCCGTCGTGCTCGCGGAACTCTCCGGGGAGGACCTCCGGGAACAGGATCGCGACTAGACTGAAGAGGTAGGCCAGCCCCACCCCGAGGCCGATGAGCGAGTACATGTTCAGGCGCCACCCCCGCACCGAGCGCACGAACTTGGTGAGCAGCGGCCAGCCGACCCAGAGCACCACCGGCGTGCCGAGCACGAACTCGATCCAGCCGCGCACGCGCGGCGCGAGCCCGAAAGGCTCCGCGATGCCCACCATCGGCGACATGGCGAGGATCACCATGGGGATCGAGAGCACGACACCGACCCACATGCGGCGCGCGTGGTCGAGAAGCTCGGCGTTATCCTCGCTCGCCGCCGCCGCGCCCACCGGCACCAGCGCCATGCCGCAGATCGGGCAGTCGCCCGGCCTATCCTTCAGCACCTCCGGATGCATGGGGCAGGTGTATTGGGCGCCCGCGGGTGCGGGCGCCGCAGCGGGTTTCGGTGCAGCGTGCGCATGATGCGCGTGGCGCTCATGGTCGCCTTTCGGCGCGGCCGCGCCCTTCGCGTAGCGAGCGGGATCCGCGTTGAACGTGTTCAGGCAGTGCTTTGAGCAGAACCGGTAGGTTCTACCCTGATAGGTCGCCGAGCCGGTTTCTTTCCCCGGGGTGACCTGCATGCCGCAGACGGGGTCCCGGGTTTCCGCAGCGACGCTTATGTTGTTCATGGAGTGGCATCCGTGCGATCGTCGAACACCGACAGTGTCATCCCTACCCTCATTGGAAGGTCAAGCGGCATCCGGGCGCTCATGCCGCGCGCACGTTCCCTTCGAATGGCCCGGGCAGCCCGGTCGCCATCGGGCCACGGCGCTCGCCGCATCGAGCGCCGCCGCCACGTACGCGCCGCGAATCACCTGCATGGCACTGATCAGGTCAGCCTCCCAAGTCGCGCCGGCGCGTGTCGAACTCCGCCTTGTCAATCTCGCCGCGCGCATAGCGCTCGCGCAGGATCGTCAAGGCTCGGTCGCTCTCCGCGCCCCGGCTGCTGCCGCCCCCGCCGAACAGCCACTTCGCGAGGACCACGATGCCGAGAATGATCAGGAACCACCACAGCACCATATGCACGATGCCGAACCATCCCCAGCC
>JBFFZT010000424.1:0-2682 GCA_041568535.1 Burkholderiales bacterium
CCGGCCAAAAAAACACGAGGCCATAGAAAACCCATCGTAGGCACCGCGGCAGCCCCCGCGCTACACTCCCCCCACTTTCCTCCAGGGGGGAAACCATGGCGCAGCAGGTCAACCCGTACGCCGCGCCCAAGGCGGCGATCGAAGACGCGGCATCCACGGAGCCGGAGCTCGCCACGCTGTGGCAGCGCTTCGCCGGCAACCTCGTCGACGGCTTGGTGATGACGCTCGGCTGGGTGCCCGGCGTCGTGCTCGCCCCGCGCTACCTGGGCGAGAACAGCCTGCTGGTGCCGGTCGCGATCGTGGTCCCGGTGCTCATCGTCCTCGCTTTGCAGTTCTGGATGGTCTACCGGCACCGCGCTTCGATCGGCAAGCGCCTCATGCGGGCGCGCATGGTGCGCCCGGACGGCAGCGAGGTCGAGATGTGGCGCATCGTCGTGCTGCGCGCGCTGCCGGTGGCGGTGCTCAGCGCCATCCCGGTGGCCAACCTGCTGGTGCTGGTCGACGCGCTGTTCATCTTCGGCAGGTCGCGGCGCTGCGTGCACGACTACCTGGCCGGCACCATCGTGGTGAAGACGACCTGAGGGCGCCGCACGGCGCATGCTCGACACCACCCGCCGCGTCGCCACGCCGGAAGGCATAGAGCTCACCCTGCGGCTCGTCGGCCCGGTGCCGCGCGCGCTCGCCTGGAGCATCGACCTGCTGCTGCGCGCGACGGTGGTCGTCGCGGTGCTCATGGCCGCGAGCTACCTCGGGCGCGCCGGCCTGGGCCTCGCGCTGCTCACCCTGTTCATCGTCGAGTGGCTGGCGCCGGCCTGGTTCGAGGTGTACTGGCGCGGGCAGACGCCGGGCAAGCGCGCGCTGGGCATCGCGGTGGTGAACGACGACGGCACGCCGGTGCGCTGGGGCGGCGCGCTCACGCGCAACCTGCTGCGCGCGGTGGACTTCCTGCCGTTCCTGTACGGATTCGGCCTCGCCGCGATGCTCGCCAACCGCGACTTCAAGCGCCTGGGCGACCTCGCCGCCGGCACGGTGGTGGTGTATGCGCCCGGCAAGGCGCGCGCGCGCGCCCTGCCCGAGGCGCGCGCCGCGCCGCCGCCGTTCCCGCTCTCGCTCGAGGAGCAGCGCGTGGTGCTCGACTTCGCCGAGCGCTCGGCGAGCCTTACGCCCGAGCGTCAGCAGGAGCTCGCGGCGCTGCCCGCGCCGCTCACCGGCGGCGCAAGCGGCGCGGTGGCCGCGGCGCGCCTGCTGGCGATGGCGAGCCACCTCGCGGGCCGGCGATGAAGCAGGCGCCCTTCGAGGCCGCGCACGGCGCCGAGTGGCAGGCCTTCGAGCGCTTCCTCGACGCCCCGCTCGGCGCGGCGCCGGCGTTCCCGCCCGAGGAGATGCCGCAGCGCTACCGGCGGCTGTGCCACCACCTCGCCCTCGCCACCGACCGGCAGTACAGCCCGGACCTGGTCGACCGCCTCAATCTGCTGGCGCTGCGCGGGCACCACGCGCTCTACGCCAACCGCCGCCGCCAGTCGCAGCGCGTGGCCGAGTTCCTGCTGGTCGCCTTCCCCGCGCTGGTGCGCGCGGAGTGGCGCGTGGTCGCGGCGGCGGCGCTGCTGTTCTTCGGGCCGTTCGCCGGGCTGATCGCCGCGCTGCAGCTGTGGCCCGAGTTCGTGCACTACCTGCTCAACCCGAGCCAGATCGCCGGCTTCCACGAGATGTACGACCCGGCCAACCGGCGCCCGGGGATGCGCGAGGCCGACACGCACCTCGCGATGTTCGGCTTCTACATCTGGAACAACGTGCGCATCGGCTTCCAGACCTTCGCCGGCGGCCTGCTCGCGGGCCTGGGCACGGTGTGGTACCTGGCGGCCAACGGCGTGATCCTCGGCGCGGTCGCCGGCTACCTGACGCAGGTCGGCTTCGGCGACACCTTCTGGTCGTTCGTCTCCGGGCACGCGGCGCTCGAGCTCACCGCGATCGTGATCTCGGGCGCGGCGGGCCTGCGGCTGGGCCTGGCGGTGATCGCGCCGGGCAACCGCTCGCGCAAGGCCGCGCTGGTGGCGGCGGCGCGGCCCGCGGTGCGCCTGATGTACGGCGCGGCGCTGATGTTCGCGGCCGCGGCCTTCGTCGAGGCGTTCTGGTCGCCGCTCAGCGCTGTGCCGGCGGCGGTGAAGATCTGGGCCGGCCTCGCCGGCTGGGTGCTGCTGCTCGGCTACCTCGCGCTCTCGGGACGCGCGCGTGCAGCTCGATAGGCTCGCCATTGCGCTGCGGCCGCGCTCGGCCTGGGAATCGGTCGACCTCGGCGTGGGCATGCTGCGCGAATGGTGGCGGCCGCTCTATGCATCGTTCGCCGCGGTCTACGTGCCGGTCGCCGCAGCGTGCTTCTGGGTCGGCTGGACCTACGGCAAGGCCTGGATCGCGCTGCTCCTGCTGTGGTGGCTGAAGCCGCTGTTCGACCGCGTCGCGCTGCACGTCGCCTCGCGCGCGGTGTTCGGCGAGGTGCTCGGGGTGAGGAGCACGCTGCGGCAGGCGCCCACTTGGCTCGGCACCGGCCTCGTCGGCGCGCTGCTGCTCGGTCGCATCGACTTGGCGCGCTCGTTCCACCTGCCGGTGAAGCAGCTCGAGGGCCCGCGCTGGCGCGCGGCGCGCGCGCGCCGCGCGCTGCTCGGCCGGCGCACGCACGGCTACGCC
>JBFFZT010000425.1:0-2679 GCA_041568535.1 Burkholderiales bacterium
AGCACCACCAGGATGACGAGGACGATGAGCAGCGCCTGGTTGCGCTCGATCATGTCGTGGGTGAGTCCCATGGCGCGCTCCCTAGGCGTACGCGGGCGCCGGGATCGGCGCCTCGACGCTCCTGCCCGCGCTCACCGTCTTCGCCACGTTCCACGCCATGATCAGCATGCCGCCGAGGTACAGCACGCCCCCGAGGAGCCGGATGGCGTAGAACGGATAGGTGGCCTTCACGCTCTCGACGAAGGTGTAGGTGAGCGTGCCGTCGTCGCTCACCGCGCGCCACATCAGGCCCTGCATCACGCCGGCGATCCACATGGCGGCGATGTAGAGCACGATGCCGATGGTGGCGACCCAGAAGTGCACGTTGATCAGGCGCACGCTGTACATCTCGGTGCGGCCAAAGAGGCGCGGGATCAGGTAGTACATCGCGCCCATCGACACCAGCCCCACCCAGCCGAGCGCGCCGCTGTGCACGTGGCCGATGGTCCAGTCGGTGTAGTGCGAGAGCGCGTTCACCGTCTTGATCGACATCATCGGCCCTTCGAACGTGCTCATGCCGTAGAACGAGAGCGAGACGATGAGGAACTTCAGGATCGGATCCGTGCGCAGCTTGTGCCACGCGCCCGAGAGCGTCATGATGCCGTTGATCATCCCGCCCCACGAAGGCGCGAGCAGGATGAGCGAGAACACCATGCCGAGCGATTGCGCCCAGTCGGGCAGCGCGGTGTAGTGCAGGTGGTGCGGGCCCGCCCACATGTAGGTGAAGATCAGCGACCAGAAGTGCACCACCGACAGGCGGTAGGAGTAGATCGGCCGCGCGGCCTGCTTGGGGATGAAGTAGTACATGATCCCCAGGAACCCCGCGGTGAGGAAGAAGCCCACCGCGTTGTGCCCGTACCACCACTGCACCATCGCGTCCTGCGCCCCGGCGTAGGCCGAGTAGGACTTCCAGAACGTCGCCGGCATGGCGGCGCTGTTCACGATGTGCAGCAGCGCCACCGTGAGGATGAAGGCGCCGAAGAACCAGTTGGCGACGTAGATGTGCGGGACCTTGCGCTTCCAGAGCGTGCCGAAGAAGACGATGGCGTACGCCACCCACACCAGGGCGATGAGGATGTCGATCGGCCACTCGAGCTCGGCGTACTCCTTGGAGCTGGTGATGCCCAGGGGCAGCGTGATGGCGGCAAGCACGATCACCGCCTGCCAGCCCCAGAAGGTGAAGGCGGCGAGGCCGTCGGAGAAGATGCGCGCATGGCAGGTGCGCTGCACCACGTAGTAGGAGGTGGCGAACAGCGCCGAGCCGCCGAAGGCGAAGATCACCGCGTTGGTGTGCAGCGGCCGCAGGCGCCCGTAGGAGAGCCAGGGCACGTCGAAATTGAGCTCGGGCCAGAGCAGCTGCGCGGCGATGACCACGCCGACCAGCATCCCGACCACGCCCCAGACGATGGTGGCGATCGAGAACTGGCGCACCACCTTATAGTTGTAGGTCGTTTCGCTGCTTGACATGCCGGCCGGCTCCCTGAGGGTCCCGGGGAGGGATGCTAGAAGCCGCGGCGGCGCCGGATTTGACCTGCGTCAAGCCCGGAGCCCGATAGCCGGCGGAAATGCCCAGCATTGGATTAATCAACTTCACATATCGGGACCGGTGCGCTTGAATAGCGCCATGCACCGTGGCGTCATGGCGGCTTGGCGGTGATGAGGGTTCTGGACAACGCGTTGGTCGCATAGGAGCTTGCCGATGGCCAAGAAGCAGCCGTTTCTCACCGACGTCAAGACCCTGCGGGCGCGCGCGCGCAAGCACATCGAGCAGGGTGCGGTCACCGAGAGCTACCGCGCCGACCGCAAGACGGTGGTGAAGCTGCTGAACGAGGCGCTCGCCACCGAGATCATCTGCGTGCTGCGCTACCGCCGGCACCATTTCATGGCCGCGGGCATCAACGCCGAGGCCGTGGCCGCCGAGTTCCTCACGCACGCCAACGAAGAGCAGCAGCACGCCGACCAGATCGCCGCGCGCATCGTGCAGCTGCAGGGCGAGCCGAACTTCTCGCCCGAAGGCCTCGCCTCGCGCAGTCACGCCGAGTACGTCGAAGGCGAGAACCTCCTCGACATGATCAAGGAAGACCTGGTCGCCGAGAGGATCGCCATCGACAGCTACCGCGAGATGCTCGAGTACATCGGCGACAAGGACACCACCACCAAGCGCATGCTCGAGGGCATCCTGGCGATGGAAGAAGAGCACGCCGACGACCTCGTCGGCATGCTCGAGGAACTGGAGCAGTAGCGCACCAACGACCGGAGGAAGCCATGGACATGAAGACCAAGGACCCGAGCGCGGGCAAGTGCCCGTTCAACCACACCGCGGGCGTCGGCAGGACCAACCGCGACTGGTGGCCGAACCAGCTGCGGCTCGATCTGCTGCACCAGCATTCGGCGAAGTCCGACCCGATGGGCAAGGGCTTCAACTACGCGAAGGAGTTCAAGAGCCTCGACTACAAGGCGCTGAAGAAGGACCTGGTCAAGCTGATGACCGACTCGCAGGCGTGGTGGCCGGCGGACTTCGGCCACTACGGGCCGCAATTCATCCACATGTCCTGGCACGCCGCCGGGACCTACCGCATCACCGACGGCCGCGGCGGCGGCGGCCGGGGCCAGCAGCGCTTCGCCCCGCTCGACAGCTGG
>JBFFZT010000426.1:0-2665 GCA_041568535.1 Burkholderiales bacterium
CGCAGTTTGGCGACATCCCGGCGCAGGGCTGGACGCCGCAGCGGGCGTGGCTCGAGGCCGCCGCGTCGGGTCGCATCGTCGAATTGACCCGCACGCTTATCGCCACCGATGCGCCACGCGGGTTCGGCGAGCTGCTCGCGCAACGTACGCCCGCGTTCCCGCTCGATCTCGCGGTGGCGCGGGTGCAAGCGCTGGCGCGCGCCTACCTGAGCGACGAGCCCGAATCGGTGCGCGCCGCCTCGATTCCGCTCCTGGGCTTCGGCACCGGGCTCACGCCGTCGGGCGATGATCTCGCCGGCGCGGCGCTTTTCGGTCGTTTGCTGCTCGCACCGCAGCGAACCGCGTGGGCCGTGCTAGCCGGGGAGCTCGCGCGCGAAGTCGAAAAGCGCAGCCATGCCGTAAGCGCCGCACTGTTCGCCGATCTGGGCCGCGGCGAGAGTTTCGCGCCGCTGCACGGGATCGTCGACGCGCTCGCGGCGGATGATCAGGCCGCGGCGCTGGCGGCGGCGCGCGAGCTGACCGCGATCGGCCATTCCTCGGGATGGGACATGTTTACCGGGCTGGTGATCGGCATTACGGGGAACTGCTCAGCCCAGGCGAGCCGATTGCCGGGCGCCTCATAGTCCCAACGATGCCTTCATCTGCTTCAAGCCTTCCTGGTGCGGGGAGTACATCCGGCCGCCGATCATGCCGCCGTCGACCACGATGTCGATGCCGTTGACGAAGCTCGAGCGCTCGGAGGCAAGCCACAGGACGCACTGCGCGATGTCGTCGGGGGCCCCTGCGCGCGGGATCGGCTGGAGCTTCGCGAATCTCTGGCTGAACTCGCCGGCCAGCTTGTCCGCCTTGCCCGGCTCCATGCCCAGCGCCTTGCCCAGGATCCCCGTCGCGATCTGACCGGGCGAGACCGAGTTGACGCGCACGTTGTGCTCGCCCAGCTCCATCGCAACGCAGCGGCTCAGATGGTTCACGGCAGCCTTGGCCGCGCTGTACACCATCGAGCTCGAGTAGCCGGCAAGGTGCGCCGCGATCGAGCCGTTGTTGACGATGCTCCCGGAGCGCTGGCGCATCATGACAGGCGCCGCGTGCTTCATCCCGAGCATCACGGAGCGCACCAGCAGCGCCATGGCGGCATCGAAACCCTCCACGGGAATGCCGGTGATGCCGCCCGTGGGCGCCGGCCCGCCGGCGTTGTTGAACAGACAGTCGAGCCGCCCGAACGAGGTCAGGGCCTGATCGATGACCCGTTTCCAGTCGGCTTCCACGGTGGCATCCGCCTGCTCGAAGCGCGCGGCCTGCCCCAGCCTTTTCTGCAGCGCCTCGCCTTCAGGCTTGCGGCGGCCCGTGAACAACACGCGGGCCCCTTCTTCGACGAACAGCTCCGCCGTGCGCGCGCCGATGCCGCTGGTGCCACCGGTGATGATTGCGACCTTGCCGTCAAGCATGCCCATGGATATTTCCTTTCGCTCAAGTGTTGTTCATGCATTCGTCGAGCAACTCTATCGCGCGCTGCGGGGACGGTGCTAGACTGACTGCGCTGTGGGGAAGAGAGCGGCGATCGAAGCACCGCCGCCGCCGAAGGCGCAAGCGCCCGCAATCGCTCAGGCAAAAGAACTCCGCAGCGGCAACTACTCTGGAGAGCGGCGAGCCACATTCGCCCACCGAAGGGGCCAGCGGCGCAAGGCAAAGCGCGCCGTAAACTCTCAGGTCAAAGGACAGAGGGGCAGCGCCGGATGACCGGCCCTGCCCCTTTGCGCTTTCTGGAGGGTTAGGCTTGCAGCAGACCGCGCTCCATCCCGTGCATCGCGCCGCCAACGCCAAGCTGGTCGATTTCGCCGGCTGGGAGATGCCGCTGCACTACGGCTCGCAGCTCGAGGAGCACCACGCGGTGCGCCGCGACGCGGGCATGTTCGACACCTCGCACATGCTGGCGATCGACGTCGAGGGATCGGGAGCGCGCGACTTCCTGCGCCGCGCGCTCGCCAACGACGTCGCGCGCCTGAAGGCACCCGGCAAGGCGCTTTACTCGTGCCTGCTGAACGAGGCGGGCGGCGTGCTCGACGACCTGATCGTCTACTACTTGCGCGATGACCTCTATCGCGTGATCGTCAATGCGGGCACTGCGGATAAGGACCTGCGCTGGCTGGAAGGGCAGCGCGCGAGCGGCATCACCCTGCGCCCACGCCGCGACCTCGCCATGATCGCGGTGCAAGGGCCACGGGCGCGCGAGAAGACCTGGCAGGCGCTGCCGGACCTGAAGGCCGCGAGCGCGCCGCTCGGCGCGTTCTTCGGCGCGCAGGCGGGCGATGCCTTCATCGCGCGCACCGGCTACACGGGCGAAGACGGCTTCGAGCTGCTGCTGCCCGCAGCGCGCGCCGCCGACGCCTGGCAGCGCCTTGCCGCCGCGGGCGTGCGGCCCTGCGGCCTGGGCGCGCGCGACACCCTGCGCCTCGAAGCGGGCATGAACCTCTACGGCCAGGACATGGACGAGACGGTGACACCGCTCGAATCGGGCCTTACCTGGACCGTCGTGCTCGACGGCACGCGCGATTTCGTGGGCAAGGCGGCACTGCAGGCGAAAAAGCCCGCGCGCGACCTGACCGGCCTGGTCCTCGCCGGCCGCGGCGGCGTGCTGCGCGCGCACCAGAAGGTGCATGCCGCGAAC
>JBFFZT010000427.1:0-2661 GCA_041568535.1 Burkholderiales bacterium
CCGGCGCCATGCACCGCCACCCGGCGCTCGCCGCCTGCGGTGACGTACTTGTGCAGCCGCTCCCGCAGCTCGCGCGCGCCGCCCTCCCAGGCGCCCTTCACCAGCGCCAGGTAGAGCTTCTCGGCCTCGCCCTCGCGCAACATGCGGTGCAGCTCCACCAGCGCGCTGCGCTTCTTGGCAATCACCAGCAGCCCGGAGGTGTCGCGGTCCAGGCGATGCGCGAGCTCGAGCAACTTGGCGCGCGGGCGCTCCGCGCGCAGCGATTCGATGACCCCGTAGCTCACGCCGCTGCCGCCATGCACGGCGAGGCCCGAGGGCTTGTCCACTACCAGCAGCGCGTCGTCTTCGTACACCACGGGCAGCGCGAGCGGCCGCGGCGCCGGCTTCTCGGCCGGGGTCGCCAGGCGCACCGGCGGCACGCGCACCTTGTCGCCGATGCGCAGCCGGTGATCGGGCTTGACCCGGCCGCTGTTCACGCGCACCTCGCCGCTGCGCAGCACCCGGTAGACGTGGCTCTTCGGCACGCCCTTCAGGCGCCGCAGCAGGAAGTTGTCGATGCGCTGCGCATCGCCTTCCTCCCCGACTTCGAGTAGGGTCGCGCGAGCCTTGCTTAAGTCTTTCATTATCCGTATGATCTGCCCGTTGCTTCGAGATGCGAGGCACAGGTTCGCGCGGCGTACTGGAGAGAGCTTTCCGGCGCCGGAGCCTGCAACCCGCCTCCTGTTTGGCCACAGCCGGACCTGAAGCAGTGGTGACTATCGCTCACCGTAAGTAGCGATACTACTCAATAGCGCGCGGCAGGTTCATTACCCCGCCCCTTCGCAACCCGCTTTCCTAGGAGAGCACTGACCGACGGACACCAGGGTCTCCTGCGCGCGCAGGAGAACAATAAGTGAAACGCATGTTGTTTAACGCGACGCAGCAGGAAGAGCTGCGCGTCGCCATCGTAGACGGGCAGAAGCTCGTCGACCTCGACATCGAATCGGCATCACGGGAGCAGCGCAAGAGCAACATCTACAAGGGCATCATCACCCGCATCGAGCCCAGCCTCGAGGCCGCCTTCATCGACTACGGTGAGGAGCGCCACGGGTTCCTGCCCTTCAAGGAAATCGACAAGGTCTATTTCCGCTCCGGCGTCGATGTCGGGCGCGCCCGCATCCAGGACGCGCTGGAGGAAGGCCAGGACCTGATCGTCCAGGTGGAGAAGGACGAGCGCGGCACCAAGGGCGCCGCGCTCACCACCTTCATCAGCCTGGCCGGCCGGTACCTCGTGCTGATGCCGAACAACCCGCGCGGCGGCGGCGTCTCGCGCCGCGTCGAAGGCGAAGACCGCAACGAGCTGCGCGATACCCTGGACAAGCTGCAGGTGCCCGAGGGCATGAGCGTCATTGCGCGCACCGCCGCGATCGGCCGCTCCATCGAGGAGCTGCAGTGGGACCTGAATTACCTGCTGCAGCTGTGGAGCGCCGTCGAAGGCGCGGCGCGCACCCAGGAGAGGAAGCCGTTCCTCATCTACCTGGAATCGAGCCTCGTCATCCGCGCCATCCGCGACTACTTCCAGCCCGACATCGGCGAGATCCTGATCGACACCGAGGAAATCTACGAGCAGGCGCGCGCTTTCATGCAGACCGTGATGCCGGCGAACGTCGCCAAGGTGAAGCTGTACCGCGACGACGTGCCCCTGTTCTCGCGCTTCCAGATCGAGCACCAGATCGAAAGCGCCTACTCGCGCCACGTCAACCTGCCTTCGGGCGGGGCGATCGTCATCGACCACACCGAGGCGATGGTGGCGGTGGACGTCAACTCGGCGCGCGCCACCAAGGGCGGCGACATCGAGGAGACGGCGCTGCGCACCAACCTGGAGGCGGCGGACGAAGTGGCGCGCCAGCTGCGCCTCCGCGACCTCGGCGGCCTGATCGTGGTCGACTTCATCGACATGGAATCGCAGCGCAACCAGCGCGAGGTGGAGAACCGCTTCCGCGAGGCGCTGCACTACGACCGCGCGCGCGTGCAGGTGGGCAAGATCTCGCGCTTCGGCCTCCTGGAGCTCTCGCGCCAGCGCCTGCAGGCGTCGCTCGAAGAAACCGCGCACATCAACTGCCCGCGCTGCAGCGGCACCGGCTTCATCCGCGGCACCGAATCGACGGCGCTGCACGTACTGCGCATCGTGCAGGAAGAGGCGATGAAGGAGAACACCGGCGCGGTGCACGTGCAGGTGCCGGTGGACGCCGCCAGCTTCCTGCTCAACGAGAAGCGCGCGGAGATCCAGAAGCTCGAGGCGCGGCTGAAAGTGAACATCGTGCTGGTGCCCAACCCGCACCTCGAGACCCCGCACTACAAGGTGCAGCGCCTCAAGCACGACGAGCTGAACGCGATGGAGCACGTGCCGGCGAGCTACGAGATGGTGCAGCAGCCGGAGGAGCCGAAGTCGCCCGAGGCGGCTGCCGCGGAGAAGCGCGAGCGTCCCGAAGCCGCGGTCAAGGCCATCGTGCCCGATCAGCCGGCGCCGAACGTCCCGGAGGTGCAGTTCCAGCCCCCGGCGCGCGCCCAGCCCGCCTCGGCGGTGCCCGCGGTCGCGCCGGCCGCACCGGGTTTCCTCGGCCGCCTGTTCGGCTGGTTCAAGTCCGGCAGGCCGGAAAGCGCCGCGCCCGCCGCCAACGA
>JBFFZT010000428.1:0-2658 GCA_041568535.1 Burkholderiales bacterium
CACGCCGCGCGCGCCGAACAAGACGCGGAAGATGGCGAGGAACGCGTTCAGCGGCGCTTCCGACGAGTCGTTCAGGCTGACGCCGTAGATGTCGAGGTGCGCGCTGCCCGGAATGTGGCCGAGCGCGAAGTCCTCCGCGGGCCGCAGGTCGACGAGCGTCACCGCGTCCTGGCGCTCGGCCAGCTCGCGGGCACCGATCAGATAGCGCTGCTCCGGGAACGCGCCTACCGCCACCTCAGTTCGCGGACGCCCGCCATGCCACGAGCTCGCGGGCGAGCGGCTCGATACGCGTCGTCCAATAGGACGTGCCGAAGTACATCGCCACCACTTCCCGGTCGACGGCAACCGCGAATCGCGGAACACCGAGCTGTCCCGTCGAGACCTGTCGGCCGAGGTCCTGGTCCTGCGGCGGGAAGTCGGACTCGCGCACGCCCGTCTTGAGCGTGGCGCCTTTCACTTCCAGGAAGCGCACCGCCTTGGCGAGGTCGCTCGCAACGAAGCCCGGGCGCTGACTCCATTCCCACTTCCGGCACGAAGGGCAATCCGGAGTGCCGAGATACATCACCGTGATCTGGGCCTGCCGCGGGACCGGAATGCGGTTGAACTTGACCTTCTCGAGCGACTCCTCGGTCGCGCGCTCGAAGACGAGCTCACGCTGGCTGCCCGTGTCCAGTCGGCGTGCGACGCCCACCAACTTGTCCGCCTGCGCCTTGAGCGAGATGTCCGTCGAGCGCGTGCGGATCGCGAACTGCAGCGAACCGCCGTCCGCGCCGCCCTCTATCTGAACCACCGGAAGATGCAACCGCTTGCTTGAGAATCCGGTGCTGCCCAGCCGCGCGCTGCCCGAGAACTTGTGGGCCGAGCCCGCCTCAACGTGCTCGATGATCAGCGCCTGCTTGAGCGGGTTGGACGACTCGACGCCGATCCATGCGCCCTTGAGCGCTGCCGCATCCATGGCCTGCGCTGGAATTCCGTGCACGGCCGCACAGAGGGCCGCCAGGGCCGCGGCGATCCTTGCTCTCATTGTCATCTCCCCTTTCCGCTAGCCCTCGATCGGCTGCGAACAAGCGACTTATTGCGCCTCCAATCGAGCCCTGACCTTTGGCCACTCGATGTCCGCCCACTTGATGTTCGATTCCATCTTCTGCTTCCAGCGGCCCTGAACCGCTAGATCGTAGTTGAGATAAAGCTTCTCGTTGTGCACGTGCCAGGCCTCACCGGAGCCTTTCGCCGACTTGCCGTTGGCCACTGACAGGGCGCAGTGCCCGCCGTACTGGGGCGCGTACTTCTCGGGCTGGGCGGCAAAGGCGTCACGATTCGGCGCGCTCGAAAAAAACCAGAACGCGCCGGACCATTCATGCGAAAACTGCGGGGTGCCGCGGACCGCCTTCTGGTCCGTAAAGTACGCTACTGAGTCGTACCCCTGTATAGCGGCCCCATCTCGCGCGCCGCTGATCGGTGAGCCAGCATAGGCAGTCGCGCACGAAAGCGCGGCAACTACGGCAAAGACACGACGCGCAAGCAACTCCATGGCACTTCCCCCTTTCAGTATGCGAAGCCTGGTTTCGAACGCGGTTCCAGCGCCTCCGCAACGCGCCCCCCTTCTCAACAGGTTACCGGCACTTAAGGTTCGCCGTCCAGTTCTCGATCGGCTTGGTGCAGTCGACCTCGTTCACCTGCCGCCCCGCGTCGAGCTGGCGCTCGGCCGGGCGCTCGAGCTCGAGCCCGCGCTCGCGCGCCGCCTGGCTCCCCGCCTGCTGCGCCGCGATGAGCCCGATGCCGATCAGCGCCCACGCCGCGACGCTGCCGCTGCCGCTGTAGCCGATCGACACGCTGGTGCGGGTGGTCGTGGTGCCGCCGCCAGAGTCATACCGCACGCTCGCGTGCGTGCAGGCGCCGAGCAAGATCGCAAGGAACACAGGCCAGTACCGCATGCGCGCCATTGTAGTCCCGCTACAATCCCCGCGAGCAATGCTCGATCCGGTCGTCCTGTTCTTCATCCTCGGCGTGCTGGCGCGGCTGCTGCGCTCGGACCTGCGCGTGCCGGAGCCGCTGTACGACGCGCTGTCCATTTACCTGCTGCTCGCGCTCGGCCTGAAGGGCGGCGCCGAACTCGCCAACGTCGGCGGCGCGAGCCTGGCCGGGCAGACGCTCGCCGCGATCGCCATGGGCTGCATCCTGCCGCTGCTCGCCTTCGCCATCCTGCGCGCCGGGCGCATCGACCGCGTGAACGCGGCGGCGATCTCGGCGCACTACGGCTCGGTGAGCGTGGTGACCTTCGCCGCGGCGCTCACCTACCTCAACACGAAAAGCGTTGCGTCCGAGCCGACGATGCCGTTCTTCGTCGCGGTGCTGGAGGTGCCGGCGCTGCTGGTCGGCGTGCTGCTCGCGCGCCTGGGCACTGGGCGCCGCGCCCACGTCGGGCACATCGTGCGCGACGCGCTGGTGGGCAAGAGCGTGATGCTGCTGCTCGGCGCTCTCGCCATCGGCGCGCTGCTCGGGCCGCAGGGTGTCGCGCCGGTGAAGCCGTTCTTCAGCGACCTGTTCAAGGGCGTGCTGTGCCTGTTCATGCTCGAGCTCGGCCTCGTCGCCGGCGCCAAGCTGAAGGAGCTGCGCCGCGCGGGCGCGTTCCTCGCCGCCTTCGCGCTCGTCGTGCCC
>JBFFZT010000429.1:0-2647 GCA_041568535.1 Burkholderiales bacterium
ACCGGGGCGATCGGCGCGGGGCGCCACGACGCCGACCTGATGATCGCCAAGGCGGCGCGCGCCGCCGGCATTCCCTATTCGCTCGCCACGCCCGCGACCAACTCGATCGAGGAGATCGCGGAAGCAGCGGGCGGGCGGCTGTGGTTCCAGCTCTACCTGCTGAAGAACCGCGACTTCCGCATGCAGCTCGTCGCGCGCGCGAAGGCCGCGGGCTACGAGGCGCTGCTCGTCACCGTCGATCTCACCACCGGCGGCAAGCGCGAGCGCGATCTGCGCAACGACTTCGCCGCGCCGTTCGTGCCGACGTGGCGCAACTCGCGCGACGTGCCGCTCAAGCCCGCCTGGCTCTGGGGCATGGCGCGCCGCGGCGTGCCGCAGATGAAGAACCTCGTAGGCATGCTGAACAAGCCGCCGCGCCTCACCGACGTCGCGGCCTCGGTCGGGCGCGAGCTCGACGCGTCATTCGCCTGGGACGACGTGAAGTCGCTGCGCGACGCATGGCCCGGCAAGCTCGTGCTGAAGGGCATCGTGCACCCGGCCGACGCCGAGCGCGCGGTGGCCGCGGGCTGCGACGGCGTGGTGGTGTCGAACCACGGCGGGCGCCAGCTCGACGGCGCCATCGCCACCGCGGACGCGCTGCCGCTCGTCGCGCGCGCCGCGGGCGGCAAGCTCACGGTGCTGATCGACGGCGGCGTGCGTCGCGGCGTCGACCTGCTCAAGGCGCGCGCGCTCGGCGCGCACGGCGTGCTCACGGGGCGCGCCACGCTCTTCGGCTGCATGGCGGGCGGCGAGGCGGGGGCGCAGCGCGCCATCGAGATCCTCGCCGGCGAGTTCGAGCGCGCCATGATGCTGTGCGGCGTGGCGCGCGCCGAGGACATCAGCGCCGACCTGCTCGCGCCGTGAGCGCGCTGCCGGTCCTGGTGCTCGGCGGCGGCATCGGCGGGCTCGCCGCCGCGCTGGCGCTGGGGAAGAAGGGTTGCCGCGTGCGCCTGTTCGAGCAGGGCTCGGAACTGAAGGAAATCGGTGCCGGCATCCAGCTCGGGCCGAACGTCTACCACATGTTCGAGGTGCTCGGCCTCACCGCGGCGATCGAGCGCTGGTCGGCGCACCCCGAGAACCTGATCATGATGGACGCGCTCACCGGCGAGGAAGTGACGCGCCTGCCGGTGGGAAGCGAGGCCTTCCGCCAGCGCTTTCGCGGCTATCAGTACGGCGTCATCCACCGCGGCGACCTGTACCAGGTGCTGCTCGAAGCCTGCCGCGCCGAGAAGAACGTCGAGCTGAACGAGAAGAGGAAGGGCCTTTCCTTCGAGGACCGGGGCGATCGCGTCGTGCTGCGCATGGAAGGCGGCGAAGCAATCGAGGGCGCCTGCCTCATCGGCTGCGACGGGCTCTGGTCGAAGGTGCGCGCGCAGCTCCTCGCCGACGGCAAGCCGCGCGTCTCGGGCCACATCGCCTACCGCGCGGTGCTGCCGCGCGCCGAGGTGCCGGACGACCTGTGGCAAAACAACGTCGTGCTGTGGGCGGGGCCGAAGACGCACCTCGTGCACTATCCGTTGCGCCGCGGCGAGCTCTACAACCTGGTGGCGGTGTTCCACAGCGACCGCTACGAAGAGGGCTGGGACGTCTACGGCGACACCGAGGAGCTGACGCGCAAGTTCGAGCACGAGCGCGCCGAGGTGAAGCGGCTGCTGGAGAAGATCAACGTGTGGAAGATGTGGGTGCTGTGCGACCGCGAGCCGGCGCGCCGCTGGTCGAAGGGGCGCGCGACGCTCCTCGGCGACGCGGCGCACCCGACGCTGCAGTACCTGGCGCAGGGCGCCAACATGGCGATCGAGGACGCGGTGGTGCTCGCGGCCTACGCCGAGATCACCGGCTTCGACTGGGAGAAGGCGTTCAAGCTCTACGAGGACGCGCGCTACAAGAGAACGGCGCGGGTGCAGATCATGTCGCGCTACTACGGCGACGCCTACCACGCCGCCGGCGTGGTGCGCGAGCTGCGCAACGACATCCTCGCCCCCACGCCCGGCGCCGCGCCCGACTTCGAGGGCGTGGCCTGGCTCTACAACGGCATCACGCTGCCTCAGGCAGCAAAGAGGTGAGCGAGCACCAGCTGCTTGAAGGCGGTCGCCTCCACGTCGGCCGCGGGTAGCAGGTTTGCTTTCGAGCTGATGACGAGCGGCCCGTGCTGCGGGTCGTCGGTGAGCCGGCCGTGCGAGCCTTTGACCAGCGCGGTGTCCTTGAGCGAAATCACGTCCATCAGCGTGCGCAAGCCGAGCTTGCGCTTGGCGAGCCGCCAGGCGCTGGCGAGCTTGGGCGCGGCGAGCGCCGGATCGAAGAACAGCTCCACCGGGTCGTAGCCGGGCTTGCGGTGGATGTCGACCGTGCGCGCGAAGTCGGGCGCGAGGCGGTCCTCCAGCCAGTAGTAGTAGCTGAACCAGCGCTCGGCCTTCGAGATCGCCACCAGCTCGCCCGAGCGCGGGTGGTCGAGCCCGAGCTCGCGCTTGCCGGCTTCGTCCAGCACGCGCTCGACGCCGTCCAGCTTCTCCAGCAGCGCGCGCACCTCGGCGAGACGCGCGCGGTCGTTCACATAGACGTGCGCGATCTGGTGGTCGGCCACGGCGAAGGCCGCGCTCGCGCCGGGATC
>JBFFZT010000430.1:0-2646 GCA_041568535.1 Burkholderiales bacterium
ACCTCGAACTGGCGCGCCTTCTTCTCGCCCGACGCCCCGCCGAACGTATCGATTCCCGGACCGATCGTGATGTCGGCGAACCCGATCTGCTCCAGCATCGCCCGCCAGCCTTCGCACGGAAGGCCGCCGGCGATTCAAGCGGTCCAGAGATCGATGTTCTGGATCGCCGACGCGGGTACCGGCTTGCCGTTCGCGATATCGGCGAACTGCAGACGCCCGCCCGGGCGCAGCACGCGCCAGATTTCCTGGAACGCACGCTTCTTGTCCGCGCACAGGTTGATGACGCCGTTGCTGATGACCACGTCGGCCCAGCCGTCCTCCACCGGCATCTCTTCGATGAGCCCCTCACGGAACTCCACGTTGCCAAGGCCCATCTGCTCGGCGGAGGCGCGCGATTTCACGAGCATCTCCTGAAGCATGTCGATGCCCACCACCCTGCCGGAAGGCCCTACCGCCTGCGCCGCAATGAAGCAGTCAAAGCCCGCGCCTGAACCGACGTCGACCACCCGCTCGCCCTTTGCCAGCGGCTGCGTGGAAAACGGATTGGCAACGCCGGCGAAGGACTCGACCGCCGCGTCGGGCATGCGTTCGACGACCGCGTCGTCGTAGCCCAGGCGCTTGGCGAGTCGGCGCCCGGTGTGAAAGTGATACTCCCCGTTGGGATTGGTCGCCACCTCGCGGTACTTGCTCTTCACCTCCTCGCGAAGCGCAACCGGATTGACTGGCAGTTCGGCACCCATACACCCTCCTCGGAAGGTCGACGATGCGTGCGAAAATGCTACGCCCCCTTGCCCCCTTTCGTCCACCACAGTGCCCAGGCACTCCCGCCCTAGTCCCGCGCGCGCGGCCCGCCGGCCTGGGCGCGCGACCAGGCGAACAGCCGCAGGAAATCTCCGCCGAAGGCGCGCCACTTGAGTTCCTCGTAGATCACCGAGCACTGCTGCACCGCCCCGGTCTGCAGCCGCCCGCGCAGCGCGGCCTCGCTGCAGCTCAGGTAGGCGCGCTTCAGCTTCTCGATGCGCGCGTCCTCAGCCGCCGTCTCGGGCGGCTGGCCTTGCGCCAGCGTCGCCGTGAAGGCGACACAGAGCAGCAGGTCGTATCTCATGCAAGCCTCCTTGCATCGTTGCCGGCGAGCGCCGCGCGCCCATGGCTACGAGAGCAGGAACTCGCGCACGATCGCGATCTGGTCGGCGTGCAGCAGCGTCGGCGCGTGGCCGACGCCCGCGAGCTCCACCACCTTCGCCTGCGGCCCGCGCCGCGTCATCGCCTGCGCCGTCTCGCGCGACAGAAGGTCCGACTGCGCGCCGCGGATCACCAAGGTGGGGCATGACACCGCGTCCCAGAGTTCCCACAGCTCGAGGTCCTTCTCCGGCAGGTTCTTCCGGTAAGGCTCGGCGATCTTCGGGTCGTAGTGCAGGCGCCAGCTGCCGTCGGCGTTCTTCCTCAGCACCACCTCGGTGAGAAAGCGCCACTCCGCATCCGTATGCGGCCCGAACGGCGCCGATATCGCGCGGATCAGCTGCTCCGCGGCCTCGACCGAAGGGAAGTTCGGCGCCTGGCCCAGGTACTGGCCGATGCGCTCCAGCGCCGCCCTGGCGACGACCGGTCCGGCGTCGTTCAGCACGAGCTTCGACACCGGGGAATCCTTCTGCGCGGCGAGCGCCATGCCGATCACTCCGCCCATCGAGGTGCCGACCCAGTGCACCTGCTCGACATCCAGCCGCGCGACGAGCGTCACCATGTCCGACACGTACTGCGGAATGACGTAGAGCATCGGATCGGCGAGCCAGTCGGAGTCGCCGCGCCCGGCGATGTCCGGGCACACCACGCGATAACGCGCGCTGAGCACGCGCGCCAGGTTGTCGAAATCGCGCGCGCAGCGCGCCAGGCCGTGCACGCAGATCACCACCTCGGGATTGTCCGCATCGCCCCACTCGAGGTAGGCGACGCGGTGCAGGCCGGCGGGCGAAGCGCATTGCACGCGCTTCTCGCGCGGCAGCACGCCTACGCCGGAGGCCGGTCCCCGGTCCACTTGTCCACCAGCCTGCCGGCTTCGATCGTGGCGCCGCCGCGCGCGCCGTCCTTGTCCCACTCGACTTCCACGCGCAGCTCCTCGAAGGCGCGCGTCGCCTCGACGAACGCCGGAAACGGGATGCCGCGGGCGATCTCGAAGCGGTACTCGAGCTCGCCCGGGCGGTGGTGCTCGGTGTAGTTCTCGGCGTCCATGTCGCGCACCATCAGATAGCGCACGCGCTCGCGGAAATCCTCGAAGCGCCCGGCGTCGCCGATGACGCGCACGATCGCCGTGTACGCCATCAGCCGCCGTACTTGAACGACAGCGACAGGCGCGCCCGGAACTGGGTGATCTTGCCGTCCTCGACCTTCACGTCGAGCTTGGTGACCTCCGCAATGCGCAGATCGCGCAGCGAGCTGGCGGCCGTCTTCACCGCGTTCTTTGCCGCTTCTTCCCACGAATTGGCGCTGGTGCCGATGACTTCGGTGACTCGATAGACCGCGTTGTCGCCTTTTGCCATGTGCTCCTCCTGGAAGTTGGACGGGAGAACCCCCGTACGCCCAGTGTACGCCGGGGGCACGGGGACGTGCCAGTAGCGCGCGCGGCGCGCGCGCTCGCGCTCCGCGGCGAGG
>JBFFZT010000431.1:0-2642 GCA_041568535.1 Burkholderiales bacterium
CACGCCTTCTTCCCAGGCGGCGAGGGCGTTGGCGAGCCCGAGCCCGCGGGGATTGTGGAAGTGCGCGCCCTCGAGCTTGTCGCCGATCTCCTGCTTCACGCGCTTGAACACGCGGCGCACCTGTGCCGGGTTGGCGTAGCCGACGGTATCGGCAAGCGCCACGCCCTCGCAGAACTCGGCGAGCGCGACGGCAAGCCGGACCACCTCGTCCTCGGGAACGTTGCCCTGCATGGTGCAGCCGAAGGCGGTCGAGACCGCGCCCTCGATCTCGGGGCCGTCCTTGCCGCGCATCTGCGCGGCCTTGCGCACTTCCTCGACCATCTGGTCGGGCGTCATGCGCACGTTGGAGACGCTGTGCTGGTGCGAGGCAGACACGGGGAAGGTGATCTTGTGCGCGCCGGCCTCGCGCGCGCGCTCGAAGCCTTTGACGTTGGGGGCGAGGGCGACCACCTTGAGGCCCTTGATGGTCAGCGCGTGCTTCACGACCTCCCCGGTGTCGGCCATCGCGGGAATGAGCTTGGGCGGCACGAAGGAGCCCACCTCGATTTCATTGAGGCCCGCCGCGGCAAGGGCGCTGATCCAGGCCTTCTTGGTCTCGGTGGGCATGAGCTGCTTGGCGTTCTGCAGCCCGTCGCGCGGGCCGACTTCGCAGATTTGGACTTGGCGCATGGCGTCCTCCAGGGAGAAGCGGATTTTAGCGCGCCTCGATGCGCAGAATCGCGTAGCCGCAGAGCGCGCCGCCCGCGGCGAACGCGAGCATGGCCCAGAGCGACGCGCCCCAGCCGCCGAAGCTCGTCGCCAGCCACGCCAGCAGGATCGGCCCGAAGAACTGCCCCGCCTGCGAGGTCTGCATGACCATGCCGTTGGTGGTGCCGATGTGCTCGGGCGTCTTCGCGTGCACCACGACGCCGGAGAAGATGCAGGCGGGAATCACGCCGGCGCACATCGAGAAAGCGAGGCACGACGCGTAGCGCAGCGCATCGGGCAGCGCGCTCGTCAGCATGCCGATGTCGGTGACGACCATGACGGCGCAAGCCGCAAGCACGAGCGGCCCGCGCCGGATCCCGCGCGCGAGCAGCCAGCCGCCGCCGATGTTGCCCGGGACATTCACCAGCACCATGAGCGCGGTCATGAGCGACGCCACGCCGGCGCTCGCGCCGCGCTCTTCAACCAGAAACGTCGGCAGCCAGATCATCACCGAGGTCCACTGCGCGACGTAGAACGCGAACAGCAGCGAGAGCGCGATGCTGGCCGGCTGCGCGAGCGACTCGAGCGCGAGCTTCATCGAGCGCACCGAGCCGTAGCGCGGCGTCGGCGCGAGCCGCGCGACGAGGACAAAGCACATCGCCGCGACCACCGCCAGGGCCACCCACAGACCGCGCCAGCCCCAGGCCGCAAGCATCAGGGGCGCGAGCAGCATCGCGGCGCTGCCGCCAGAAGGCATGTAGGCGCTCCACAGGCCCATGACTTTCGGCCGGTCGCGAGGGTCGGCGGAGGTCGCGGCCATCAGCGCCGAGCCGGCAACCGCGAACAGGATGAAGCCCACGCCCTCGAAGAAGCGCGAGGCGAGCAGGGAGGAAAAGTCCCAGGCCGCCGCACCGAGGAGTCCCGCCAGGCCCATGACCGCGAGGCCCGCCAATCCCAGACGCTTGTGTCCGAAGCGGTCGCACAACACGCCGATGAACATGCCGACGAGCAGGCCGATGATGTTGAAAGTCGTGGCGATGAAGCCCGACTCGACCAGCGTGAGACCAAGCTCTTCGCGCTGCAGGGGCAGCGCCGGCGGCACCTTGCCGATATAGGCGCCGCAGACCAGGCCGCCGGCGAAGACCGCCCAGACGGCGGGCCAGCGCGTGCCGCTCATTACGCGGCGTGCACCGGGATCTTCAGCTCGACGATCTTCTTCTGCCAGTCTGCGGGACCCGACTGGTGCACCGACTTGCCCGTGGCATCGACGGCCACCGTGACGGGCATGTCCTTCACCTCGAACTCGTAGATCGCCTCCATGCCGAGGTCAGCGAACGCCAGCACCTTCGACTTGCGGATCGCCTTCGCCACCAGGTACGCAGCGCCGCCCACCGCGATCAAGGATGCCGCCTTGTGCTTGCGGATCGCCTCGATCGCCACCGGCCCGCGCTCGCCCTTGCCGATCATGGCGGCAAGGCCGGTCTGCGCGAGCATCATCTCGACGAACTTGTCCATCCGCGTGGCCGTGGTCGGGCCCGCGGGGCCGACGACTTCCTTGCCCACGGGATCGACGGGCCCGACGTAGTAGATGACGCGGTTGGTGAAGTCCACGGGCAGCTTGTCGCCCTTGGCCAGCATGTCCTGGATGCGCTTGTGCGCGGCATCGCGTCCCGTGAGCAGCTTGCCGGACAGGAGCAGGGTCTCACCCGGCTTCCATGCGCCGACTTCCGCCGGGGTGAGCGTATCCAGATCGACGCGGCGCGCGTCCTTCGACGGCGACCAGGTCACCTTCGGCCAGTCGTCGAGCGAAGGCGCCTCGAATTCCGCCGGGCCTGAGCCGTCGAGCACGAAATGCGCGTGGCGCGTCGCGGCGCAGTTCGGGATCATCGCGATGGGCTTGTTCGCCGCATGGGTGGGGTAGGCGGCGATCTTCACGTCGAGCACGGTCGACAGGC
>JBFFZT010000432.1:0-2641 GCA_041568535.1 Burkholderiales bacterium
CTGGATCCGGAACATGGGCGCGAGCCCGGTGGTGAAGGCGGTCATGGCGCTGCTCGTGGTGGTGTCGTTCATGTCGTGGCTCTACATCTTCAGCAAATGGTTCGCGATCCGCCGTGCGCGCGCGCAGACCGAGCGCTTCGAGCGCGAGTTCTGGGGCGGCAACGACCTGAACCTGCTGTACCAGGGCGCGGTGAACAACCGCCACACCATTGGCAGCCAGGAGCGCATCTTCGAGTCGGGCTTCCGCGAGTTCGTGAAGCTGAGGAACCAGCGTCCCACCGGCGACCCGAGCGACATGGTGGACGGTGCACGCCGCGCCATGCGCGCCACCTACCAGCGCGAGATGGATCACCTCGAGCGCCACCTCGCGTTTCTCGCCTCGACCGGATCGGTGAGCCCGTACGTGGGCCTGTTCGGCACCGTGTGGGGCATCATGCATGCGTTCAGGAGCCTCGCCAACGTGCAGCAGGCGACGCTCGCGCAGGTGGCGCCCGGGATCGCCGAGGCGCTGGTGGCCACCGCGCTCGGCCTGTTCGCCGCGATTCCCGCGGTGGTCGCGTACAACCGCTACTCGTACCTGATCGACCGCCTCTCGATCCGCTTCGAGAGCTTCATGGAGGAGTTCTCCAACATCCTCCACCGCCAGGCCACGAAGTAGCCATGCCCGCGCTGCACCGCTCGCGCCGACCGATGCACGAGATCAACATCGTGCCGTACGTCGACGTGATGCTGGTGCTGCTGGTGATCTTCATGGTGACCGCGCCGCTCATTACGCCGGGCGTGGTCGACCTGCCCTCGGTGTCGAAGGCGGCCAACGCGCCCGCCACCGTGCTCGAGATCGTGATCCGCGAGGACAAGAGCGTCACGCTGCGCGTGCGCGACGCGCAGGGCGCGCTCGCCGAGGAGCGGCGCCTGGCGCGCGGCGAGCTGGCGCGCGCGGTGCGCGAGCGCCAGGCCAAGAGCCCGGACCGGCCGGTGCTCATCGCCGCCGACAAGGACGTGAAGTACGAAGCGGTGCTCAACGTGATGGACGAGCTGCAGCGCCAGCAGATACGGCGCATCGGGCTGCTGGTGCAGCCGGCGAAGTGATGGCGGCGGCGAGCGCAGCGACGTCCGGCTTTCAGTTCGAGGCCCCGCGCGAGCAGTTCTTCGGCCCCTCGGCGCTGCTCGCGCTCGCCGTGCACGTGCTGCTGGTGGCGGCGCTCATGCTCGGCGTGCACTGGCAGAGCCGCGCGCCGGACGTGGTGACGGTCGAGCTGTGGCAGCCACCGCCCGAGCCGGTGGCGCGGCCCGCGCTGCCGCAGCCCAAGGTCGAGCCCGCGCCGCCGCCGCCGCCCGTGGCGAAGCCCGAGCCGCGCATCGAGAAACCCGACATCGCGATCAAGGAAAAGCCGAAGCCCAAGCCGAAGCCCGAGGTGAAGCCGGCGCCCAAGCCCGAGCCGGTCGTCAAGCCCAAGCCCGCGCCGCCGCCCGACGAGACGATGGCGCAGCGCCTGCTCGCCGAGGCGCTGCAGCGCGAGGACCGGCAGCGCGCGGCCGAGCGCGAGCGCCAGCAGATCCGGGATCAGCTGCAGCGCGAGCAGTTCGCGGCGCGCGACCGCGCGATGGCGACCTGGATCGACAAGATCCGCGCCAAGATCCGCGGCAACATCGTCCCGCCGCCGAACATCCAGGGCAATCCCGAAGCGCTCGTGCTGGTGACGCAGCTGCCCACTGGAGAAGTGCTCGAGGCGAAGCTCGTCATCTCAAGCGGCCACACGGCGTACGACGACGCCGTGATACGCGCCATCCTCAAGTCCTCGCCGTTGCCGAAGCCCGACAGTGCCGCGCTTTTCGAGCGCGAGCTGAAGCTCACGTTCCGGCCGCAGGACTGAAATATAATCGGGCCGATGCGAAACCTGCTCGCGGCAGTCCTCGTCCTTTTCGCCGCGTGCTCCGCCCACGCGCAGCTCTCGATCGAGATCACCGGCGCCGGCGCGCAGCGCATCCCGATCGCCATCGCGCCGCTCGCCGGCGACGGCGCGCTGCTCGACCCCTCGGGCGCCACCATCGGCGCGATCGTGCGCGCCGACCTGGAAAGGAGCGGCCTGTTCCGCGGCCTGGAGATCCCGCGCCTCGTGCCGCAGCCGACCGAAGCCTCGCCCGTGAATTACGCCGAATGGCGCGCGCGGCTCGCCGACGCGCTGGTGCTCGGCTCGGTGGCGGCGCGGCCCGACGGGCGCTACGAGGTGCGCTTTCGCCTCTATGACGTGCTGAAGCAGACGGCGCTCGGCGGGGTCGCCTACACGCTGACGCGCGAGCAGGTGCGCGCCACCGCGCACCGCATTGCCGACTACGTCTACGAGAAGCTCACCGGCGAGAAGGGCGTGTTTTCGACGCGCATCGCCTACGTGGTGAAGCGCGGCGAGCGCTTCGAGCTGCAGGTGGCGGACGCCGACGGCGCCAACGAGCAGGCGATGCTGGTCTCCGCCGAGCCGATCATCTCGCCGGCCTGGTCGCCGGACGGCAAGCGCCTCGCCTATGTTTCGTTCCAGAACAAGAAGCCGATCGTCTACGTGCAGGACATCGAGGTGCCCAAGCAGCAGATCGTGGCCAACTTCAAGGGCTCGAACTCGGCGCCGGCCTGGTCGCCCGACGGCAC